>CAZVMC010000001.1:0-68556 GCA_964628635.1 uncultured Novosphingobium sp.
GATCGACGGCAAGGACGTGACCCCCGAACAGACGCTGTCCTACATCGTCGCCAATATCGCTCCGGGTAAGCGCATCCCGATCGAGCTGATCCGCGAAGGCAAGCCAATGACCGTTACTGCGGTGGTCGGCAAGCGCCCGAGCGATGATGAACTCGCCGCCAGCCTGGGTGTGGGCCAGCCGGACGATGATGCCGATCCCTATGCCAATCCCGGCGGCAAGCCGAGCGAGGGGCTGATCGAGCGGACTCTGGGGCTTTCGGTGATCCCCTTGACCCCGCAGCTGGCAACGCGCCTGAAGCTGCCCGAGGGCGCGCAGGGCCTCATCGTCCGGGCGGTGGACGGATCGTCCGATGCGGGCGCCAAGGGTCTGCAACAGGGCGATCTGCTGATCTCTGCCGGGGGCCGCGATCTGCGCACCCCGGCCGATCTGGAAGCGGCAGTTCGCGCTGCCCAGGCGGCCAATCGCCCGGCAGTGCTGGTGCGCGTGCAGCGCGGGCCGCAACCGTCGGGCTTTGTGCCGATCCGGATCCGCTAAGCCGGGAAAGCGCGAGGTCGATCAGGGCGTTTGCCCGCCGTCCCCGTCGCGCTCAGGTGCAGGCTGGCGATCCTTGCCAGTCGCTTCGTTGAGGAAATCCTCGTTCGCGGCCGGCGGCGGCAGGGCTTCGCCTGGACCACGCCCCCCGTCGGGATCGCGCGGCGGCTCGCCCGGGCCGCCGTCAGGGCCAATGGTGTTGACCAGATTGCCCTGATCATCGACGTAATAATAATCTTCCGGCGCGCCGAATTGAGCGCCTTCCTCCTGCTCCAGCTGCCAATCGGGCAGTTTGGCCTGGGTCTCAAACTGTTCGACCGGGCGGCCAGAGACGGCATAGCGCATATAGGCCGAGAAGGCCCGCGCCGGAGCGGTCCCGCCCTGCAACCCGTTCACCGGGCGGGCATCGTCGCGGCCCATCCAGACCCCGGTGGTGATCCCGCTGGAGAAGCCCAGGAACCAGCCGTCCTTGTTCGAAGTGGTCGTGCCGGTCTTGCCTGCGACCGGGCGGCCGATCGCGGCTGCTTTGCCGGTTCCGGTGGCCACCGCGCTTTGCAGCAGATCGGTCATTCCCGCGCTGACGTAGGCCGGAACCAGCAGGGTGCCGGTCCGGTTTTGGTGCTGGTAGAGGACTTTGCCGTCAGCTGTGACAACCTTGGTGATTCCATAAGGTTCGATCGCCCGGCCTTTGGCGGCGACGGTCGCGAAGGCCCGGGTCATGTCAATCACCCGCACTTCGTTGCTGCCCAGCACCATCGAAGGCACGGTTGAAATCGGAGTGGTGATGCCAAACCGCTTGGCCATCGAGGCAACCGCGCTGAAGCCGACTTCGTTGCCAAGCTGCGCCGCGACGGTGTTCTTTGAATAGGCAAAGGCGGTGCGGACATCGATCTCGCCCGCGTAGGTTCCGCCTGAATTGCGCGGGCTCCAGCCCTGGATCGTCACGGGTTCATCAACCACCTTGTCGTTGACGGTATAGCCGGCCTCCAGCGCGGCAAGATAGACGAACAGCTTCCACGCCGATCCGGGCTGGCGCACGGCATTGGTCGCGCGGTTGTAGTTGCTGGTGACGTAATCGGTGCCGCCGACCATCGCCAGCACCGCGCCATCGCGGTCCATCGAAACCAGCGCGCCCTGCGCCCCGCCGGGAGCATTGGCGGCGATCGCGGCGGTGGCGGCGCGCTGCATCCCGATGTCGAGCGTGGTCCAGACCTCGATCGGCTCGTCATTGTCAGGCAGCAGCATGTCGAGCTGCGGCAATGCCCAGTCGGTGAAATAACGCACCGAATTCTGGCCGCGTTCGGGCGCGAGCTTTACCGCATTGAGATCGGCGGCGTTGGCCTGCGCGGCAGTAATCGCCCCATTACCCTGCATCACATCGAGCACCACCTTGGCGCGGTCAACCGCGGCCTTGGCATCGGCAGTGGGTGAATAGCGCGAGGGCGCCTTGACCAGCCCGGCGATGATCGCGGCTTCGGGCAAGCTCAGCGTGGTGGCGGGATGGTTGAAGAACTTGCGGCTGGCGCTGTCGATCCCATAGGCCCCGCCGCCGAAATAGACCTTGTTGAGATAGAGTTCGAGGATCTCCTCTTTCGAGAACTTCCATTCGAGCGCCATCGCCAGCACCGCCTCGCGCAGTTTGCGGCTGAGCGTCCGGCTGTTGTTGAGGAACACGTTGCGGGCGAGCTGCTGCGGGATGGTGGAGGTGGCCCGCAGGCTCTGCCCGGTGGTCAGCGAAATGAAGCCAGCCCGGCCCAGCCCAATCGGATCGACCCCGAAGTGCGAATAGTACCGCCGGTCTTCAACCGAGACCATCGCGTCCTTCATCACTTGCGGGATCTCATCCGCCTTGAGCCACTTGCCGAAGCTCGGCCCGAGCGAGACCAGTTCGGTCCCGTCCTTGGCGCGGACCACGATCATCTGCCCGACCTGGCTTGACTTGAGCTGCTTGAAGCTGGGGAGCGACTGTGCGGCGAGGCCGACCGCGACCGCCAGCGAGAGCGCAGCAAGGATCGTCAGGACAAATCCCCAGACGAAAAACCGGCGCATCCACTTGCGCCAGCCGGTCCGCGGCGCTGCTGCTACATTACGGGCCATGGCGCCGAATCAATCCCCTCACGGGCACTGCGCCCGGCTCTTCATGCCTTATATAGGGTAAATGCAACACGGCGTTAACGCCGAATTGTCATGCATCTGGATCGAACTCGAGTGCGACCGAATTGATGCAATAGCGCAGGCCGCCAGCCTCGCGAGGCCCATCAGGAAATACGTGACCCAAGTGGCCGTCGCACTTGGCACAGCGCACTTCGGTGCGAACCATGCCGTGGCTCACATCGCGGTGCTCGTCGATCGCCTCGCCGTCCAGCGGCGCGGTGTAGCTGGGCCAACCCGAGCCGCTGTCGTACTTGGTCTCGGACGAAAACAGCGCCGCGCCGCAGCCCGCGCACATATAGACCCCGGTCGCCTTGTTGGTTTCATACTTGCCCGCAAAAGCCCGCTCGGTGCCGTGCTGGCGCAACACCGCGTACTGCTCCGGCGTCAACTTCGCGCGCCATTCGGCATCGGTGAGGGTGAGCTTGTCGGTCATCGTAGAGTCTCCTTGCGGTGCAAGGTGGAGTTCGAACCGGGCCTTGGCAAGTTACAAGCGCCGACTTGAAATTCGGAGGGAATGTGTATAGAATTCTAAAATCATGCACACGCGAACCAACATTGTGATCGACGATCAACTGATGGCAGAGACGCTTGCGGCCACGGGGCGCAAAACCAAGCGCGATGCGATTTTGGAGTGTATGCGCCAATACGTCCAGCTTAAGCGACAGGCCGAAATAAGGAAATTGTTTGGCAAGGTTGAATGGGTGGGTGATTTAGAGGCGATGCGGCTCGATTGATGATCCTCGTTGATTCATCGGTCTGGATCGATGCCTTCGGAAATCGGCAAACCCCACAAGTCGCCCGTTTGAAGCTGTTGCTTGGCAGAGTTGTTCTAGGCATCCCCGACCTCGTCATCACGGAAGTGCTTCAAGGCATCAACGGTGACCGCGAGTTCGAAGAAACCCGCCAAATTTTGAGCAGCTTCGAAGTGATCGCTGTTGGCAACAGCCTGATTGCCGTTGAGGCGGCCCGAAACTATCGCCGCCTTCGGGGGCTGGGTATCACCGTTCGCAAAACGATAGACACCTTGATCGCCACCCGATGCATCGTCGATGGACACGAACTACTTTTCAGCGACCGCGATTTCGATCCTTTCGTTACGCACCTTGGCCTGCAATCCGCAATGGCCGAAGCCTAATGCAAGTGTTCCACCAACAGCACCGCACCGTCATGGCCTGACACCCGCATGCGGGTGCCCGGCTCTGCATCCGGGCCGCGTACGCCCCATTCGGTATCGCCGTGCCGCACCCGGCCGCTGCCGCCATCGATTGCGGCGGTGACCGTCACCGTCTCACCGACCAGCCGCGCGCCGCGGTCATTCATCTTAGGATCGGCGGGCTGGATCGGATTGGCGCGCAGCCAGTTGCGCCCGGCATAGACCGAGACGATCGAGAGCACCGCGAAAAGCACGATCTGCAGCGGCACCCCGATCGGCATCAACCAGGCAGCCAGCCCGGTGATCAGCGCCGCCCCGGCCAGCCAGATCAGGAAAACCCCCGGAATCACCATCTCACCGATGGCCAGTACCAGGCCCAGCACGAGCCAGGCCCAGTGGGTTTCGAGCGTGTTCAGCAGGTCCATCGCTTCAAGCCTTCTTGTCGCCCAGCGCATCCTTGACCAGTTCGCCGATCCCGCCGACCGAACCGATCAGCTGGGTCGCCTCAACCGGGAACAGGATCGTCTTGGCGTTGGGTGAAGTGGCAAATCCGGCGACGGCATCGGTGTACTTCTGCGCGATGAAGTAATTGAGCGCCTGGGTGCCAGACTTGGCGATCGCGTCAGACACCATGGTAGTCGCCTTGGCTTCGGCCTCAGCCTCGCGCTCGCGCGCTTCGGCATCGCGGAAGGCGGCCTCGCGGCGACCTTCCGCTTGCAGGATCGCGCCCTGTTTTTCGCCTTCGGCACGCAGGATTTCCGAAGCCCGGCTGCCTTCGGCCTCCAGGATCTGCGCGCGCTTCTCCCGCTCGGCTTTCATCTGCCGGGCCATGGCGTTGGAGATATCGACCGGCGGGCGGATATCCTTAACCTCCACGCGGGTCAGCTTGACTCCCCATGGTGCAGTCGCGTGATCGACCACCGATAGCAGCCGCGCGTTGATCTCGTCGCGCTTGGACAGGCTTTCATCGAGGTCCATCGAGCCCATCACGGTGCGCAGGTTGGTGGTGGTGAGCTGCATGATCGCGACATAGAGGTTCGACACTTCATAGGCCGCCTTGCCAGCATCGAGCACCTGGAAGAACACCACCGCATCGACGCCCACCATGGCGTTGTCCTTGGTGATGATCTCCTGACCCGGGATGTCGAGCACCTGCTCCATCATGTTCACCTTGTGACCGACGCGGTCGATGAACGGGATGATCACGTGCAGCCCCGGAGTGGCAGCGAGCGTGAACTTGCCCAGCCGCTCGATGGTATAGACATAGCCCTGGCGGACCACGCGGACACCCATCAGCAGGAAAATGAAGACCGCGATCACCAGAAACAGCAGGAACCCGCCCATTTCGATTGCCCCTTATGCAAAAGTTGGCGCAGGTTAGCACCCGGCGGGCGGTGGGCAAGCGAAACCGGACAGCGAGTTAGCGGCTCACCTGCGGCAATGTCCTTAACCGCAAAGTAACCCTGTGCGGCTAATCGCAGAGGCATGTTGCACCAGAAACCCACTGAGTGGAGCCCGGGCTTTCACGGCTCCGAACACCCCGCCACCGCGCGGCTGCGGGTTGAGGCAGGCCATATCGAGCGGATGGTCGCGCTCAAGCGCGAGAACATGGACCGGATCGCCGAGTATCTCAACGGACTGCTCGACAAGGCCAAGGAAGAGCTGGGCCACGCCCGCGCCGGCAACAATGAACACCGCCGCGCCATGCTGCGCCAGCATGTGGATGAGATCATCGCCTACCTGAAGGGTCAGGCACTCGATGTGACTCCGCCCCCGCAACACGGCGAAGGCGCAAGCAAGGGCCAATACATCCTCGACGAGATCGCGCCATTCTTCGGCCGCGTGCGCTGCGTGATCGACCAGTGGTACGACAGCCACCTGCTCGCGCTCTACGACGAGATGCTCAAGCTGGTCGCGCTCAAGAAAGAGCCGCCGAAGGGTTCCTAGAGCTTGGCGTAGAGCGCCAGCAGCCGCGACCAGGCACGTTCAGCCTCGGCCTTGTCATAGACCGGCGCATCCAATGCGCACCAGCCGTGATCGGCGTTGTAGACCTCCACCTCGGCAGGACGGCCGGCAGCTTCAGCGGCGGCCTTGAACGTATCCTTGTCGGTCGGAGCGCGGGCATCGTCGTTGCGCGCGACGGCGATCAGATACGACGCAGTGGTGCTTGCCAGCAGCTTGTGCGGACTGTCCGCCGCTGCCGTTACCAGTCCGCCGCCGTGGAACGATGCCGCCGCCTTGACCCGCGTCGGCACCGCCGCTGCGGTGCGCACCGTGAACGGCCCGCCCTGGCAATAACCGTTGCTACCGATCCCGCGCTTCTTGTCGACTTGCTTCTGCTGGTCGAGAAATGCGACATAGGCCTTGGCATCGCGGGTGATCGCATCGGGGGTGAGCAGCGGCAGCATCGGCTTCAATTTCTCCTGCCCCGCCGGCGTGCGCCATTCGGAAATTGTCGCCAGGTGCGGCGCTGGGGCGCTACGGTAGTACTGGTTGACCAGTAGCACGGCATAGCCGTTCTCCGCCAAGCGCCGCGCCATCACCTTGAAGGCATCGCGGATCCCGGCGATGTCGGGCCACAGGATCACCCCGGGGTGCCTGCCTTTGCTGGGGTAATAGAACAGCGCATCGGCAGTGCCATCGGGCGTGGCGAAACTCACCTTGCGTTCGGTCACCGGCTTGGCCGCAGCGCAGGCCGGAGCCGCTGCGAGCAGCGCGGCCATTGACCCCAGCACGGCGAAGTCGCGGCGATTGAAGCCTCGGGCAGCGAGTGCAGCTTCTTCTTCGTGAGCTGTGAAATCGTCACACATGGTGGGCTCCGGTAGGTTGCGGCGGCAGAATAGCTACAATGGCAGCAAGGTCTAGCGACATCGCTTTCTTCCCCCATCAAGGGGGAAGAAAGGCGCCGCCCTCTTAACCGCACGATTAAGGTTGCAATCGCAGGACAAATGCGGCGAATTGCACGGCGGGTCGGACTCGCGGGATAGCGCGGGCCGAGGAGGAGCAGGAAAATGCAATTGAAGCACATGGCGGCGATCGCGCTGGTAGCACTCGCAGCTTGCGGGCCAAAGCAGCCTTCCGCTCCGCCGACCCAGGGCGTGACCGATGCCAAGATTCTCGCCGCTGCCGATGGCGAATGGCTGAGCTATGGCAACGACTATGCCGAGCAACGCTTTTCCAAGCTGACCCAGATCAACGATCAGACCGTCAGCCAGCTCGGCCTGGCCTGGTCGGCCGATCTGGATACGGCGCGCGGGCAGGAAGCGACCCCGCTGATGCACGATGGTGTGCTCTACATCACCACCGCCTGGTCGATGGTGAAGGCCTATGATGCCAAGACCGGCGCGCTGAAGTGGGAATACGATCCCGAAGTACCGCGCGAGAAGCTGATCGATGTCTGCTGCGATGCGGTCAACCGCGGGGTCGCGCTCTATGGAGACAAGGTCTACGTCGGCACGCTCGACGGGCATCTCGTCGCACTCGACCAGAAGACCGGCAAGGTGATCTGGAAGAAGCTGACCATCCCGGCAGGTTCGCATATGGCGATCACCGGGGCACCGCGGATCGTCAAAGGGCGGGTGCTGATCGGCTCGGCCGGGGCGGAATATTTCACCCGCGGCTATCTGGCCGCTTTCGATGCCCAGACCGGGGATGAGCTGTGGCGGTTCTACACCGTCCCCGGCGACCCATCGAAACCGCAGGAAGGCAAGCACCTAGACGCTGCGCTGAAGACCTGGACTGGCGATTTCTGGAAGCGCGGCGGCGGCGGCACAGTGTGGGATGCGATCACTTATGATCCCAAAACCGACCTCGTCTATTTCGGCACTGCCAATGCCGAACCGTGGAACCCGGCGCACCGCAATACTAATGGCGCGGGGGACAGCCTCTACACTGCCTCAATCGTTGCGGTAAAACCCGATACCGGCGAATATGTCTGGCACTTTCAGGAGACGCCCGAAGACCGCTGGGACTTTGACAGCAACCAGCAGATCACTGTCGCCGACCTGACCATCGACGGCAAACCGCGCCGGGTGATCATGCACGCGCCCAAAAACGGGTTCTTCTATTTGCTCGATGCGGCGACCGGGAAATTCATCAGCGGCAAGCCTTTTGTCGAAGGGATCAATTGGGCGCGCGGGCTCGATCCGGTGACTGGCAAACCCGATGTGAACCCGGACGCGAAGTATGAGATCACCGGCAAACCGTGGGTTGGCATTCCCGGCGCGGTGGGCGCGCACAGCTGGACCCCGATGAGCTACAGCCCGGCGACTGGGCTGGTCTATATTCCGACCAACAACACTGCGCAGTACTATATGGGCGATCCCAACTGGGAGCCAGGGACCACCGGCTTCCAGCTCGGACTCGACATGACCGGCGGCAATGTTCCCGCCGACAAGGCAGCGCGGGCCGCGATCAAGGGCATGCTGACTGGCGCGCTGGTGGCCTTCGATCCGATTGCCGGCAAGGCGCGCTGGACCGTGCCCTATTCCAGCCCGACCAATGGCGGCACGCTCGCCACGGCGGGCAATCTGGTGTTCCAGGGCACCGCGCTGGGTGAGTTCCGGGCCTACTCCGCAGATAGCGGCAAACAGCTCTGGTCCTTCCCGACCCAGACCGGGGTGCTCGCGGCGCCGATGACCTATACGATCGACGGCGAGCAATATGTCGCCGTGCTGGCCGGTTGGGGCGGGGTCTGGGACGTTTCGGCCGGCAAGCTGCTCGGCGGGATCACTCAGAACATCAGCCGGCTCTTGGTGTTCAAACTCGGTGCCAAGGGCGCGCTGCCGCCACTGAGGCCCAGTGCAGAGCGCGTGCTCGATCCCCCGCCGTCAACCGGCACCCCGGAACAGCTGGCCTTGGGCGCGAAGCTCTACACCAACTCCTGCTCGGTCTGCCACGGCGCTTCGGCGGTAGCGGGGTCGATCAACCCCGATCTGCGCCACGCGGCTTCGCTCTCCAAACCAGCCTTGTGGCAGCAGGTGGTTCATGACGGGCTGCTCAAGCAGAACGGCATGGTGGCGTGGAAAGATCAGTTCAATCCTGAGCAGATCGAGGCAATCCGGCTCTACGTGATCCAGCGCGCCAATGAGGACCTGAAGCTGGGTGAGCACTGATCCCGCCAATGACCCTGTCGACATCCGCGGCTGGCAGCGGCTTTCGGCAGGGCTGACCACGTCGGGGCGGCTCTTGCCGGAAGATCCTGCGCGGCTGGCGGCGCTGGGCGTGCGGAAGGTGATCAACCTCGCGCTGGACGACCACCCGGAGGCTTTGGCGGACGAGGCGGGGCTGCTGGCTGCGGCAGGGATCGGTTATGCCCATATCCCGATCCCTTTCGATGCACCGCAGGAGGATCACTATGCCGCCTTCAAGGCCGCACTGGCCGAGACTGACGGCCCGGTCCATGTCCACTGCATCATGAACTGGCGGGTCTCCGGGCTGTTCTATCGCTTGCACCGCGAACAGGGCATGGCCGAGCCGGAAGCGCGCGCGCTCATGCGGCAGCAATGGGATCCTTTCGCGAGCGACCACGCTGCCGCGGAGGCCTGGGCCGAACTTATCGCGCGCTGAGCCCAAGCTGCGAGAAATCGACCGGCGCGGCGATGGCCAGCACGCGTTCGCGCAGTTCGTTGGCTAGCGCCAGCGGGATCGCCTCGAGCCGCAAATGCCCCCCGGCGATCCCGAACTCCACCCGTGCCAATTCGCGCCGCCGCATCAGTGGTCCCTGCAGGATACTGACCGACTGGACATTGACCTTCCGCGCCAGATCGAGCCGCCGGCTCCACCAACCGCGCCGCGAATAAAGCTGCACCGGATCGCTCGCAGAGGCTTGATGACGCCAGGCAAACCAGCGCGGGACCGCAAGCAGCAGCACTGGAATGAGCGCCAGCCAGACCAGCGGGCCGGTTCGTGCGCTGACGACAGCTAGCGCGGCCAGCACCGGCACCAGCACCAACAACGTCCGGTCAAACCACAGCCGGGATGCCGCCTTGTGCCAGCCCAGCGCGCCATCGGGCGGTCCAATTCCGACTTCGGAAACAATCGGCCAGATTTCATCGAGAGTAGCGAGTGGCGCGACCAGATGGTCGCTCTCACCTTTGCTTTTGCCGTCGTTGGCCAGGCTGACGAAATGCAAGGCATGCCAGCCGCGGCGCACGCGCACGGCGCCAGTGGTGATTGCCACGGCCTGGATCCGCTCCAGCGGCATGGTCACATCGGTGCGCGTCAGCAGCCCGCGCTGGCGGCGAAATCCGCGCGCGGTGCGTTCCAGAGTGAAGCCATAGTCGGTCAGGAAGGTGCGGATCACGCCCGTCGCCAGACCGATTCCGAGCAATGCGATAAGCGCCGCCAGCGCCCCGCCCAGCTGCGCACCGCGCCCCAGGTGGACGATATCGACGCCGCTGTCCGCCGCGATGCCGGACCAGGCCTCCCAGTCCCACGGTTTGAACGGCAGCAAAAAGTCAAACTGCTGCGCCGCCCCCGCCAGCACCGCGAAGATCACCAGACTGAACGAATAGAACCCCAGCGTCAGCAATCGCCGGTTGTTCATCGCGAAGACCAGCCGCGCGGTTTCGATCGGTGCCTCGGCGGTCTGAACCGCGCCAGCTTCGCCGCGCCGTTCGCGCACTACGGCGCGGAGCCGCTCGGCCTCGGCTAGCGTAACGAAGCTAAGCTTGCCCTCATCACCCTTCCCGCCGCCAGTCTCAAACTTGACCTCGGCCAGATCGAGCAGGCGAGCGAGCGGCTTTTGCTCCACGCTGACATCGGCGATCCGGTCATAAGGAATCGAGCGTGCAGCGCGGCTGAGCAGCCCGCTTTCAATCCTCACATCGTCCGCACCGATCGTGTAGGTGAAGCGCAGCCAGACCAGCCAGCGCAGAAACAGGCTGCCCAGCAGCACCGCTAGGATGATCAGCGGCAGGCCGACATTGCTATCACGCGTGCCGAACAGCACCGCCGCCAGCGGCACGAACAGTTGCGGCAGGCCGGTGACAAAGCTGACCAGCAGCCCGATCGGGGCCAGCCGCTGGCCTTCGGCGGGAGCCATATCGCTCATCGGCTCGCTCAAGTCTGCCCCGCCTTGATCCGTTCGCGGATCGTCTCACGCATGGCCAATGCATCGGCATGGCGCAGACCCGGCACGCTCACACTCGCGCCATGAGTGCCGGCAGTGTGGACGGTGAGCGTCGCAAGATCCCACTGCCGCATCAGCGGGCCCTGGTGGACATCGATATGTTGCACCCGGCCGAGCGGCACCACGGTGTCAGCCCGCAGCAACCAGCCGTGGACCACGCGCAGCAAGTCCGGCCCCAAGGCATAGCGCCAGCGGCTGAACCGCCGGGCCGGCGCAACGACCAGCAACCACAGCGCGATCAGCCCGGCCGGGATCAGAAACAATCCGCTCAGCCCGGGCACAGCGACTTCGGCCGGGATCGCGGCAATCAGGAACACCGCGCTCCAGATGAAACCAGTCAATCGCAACACGCTGCGATAGGCCGGGTCGAGCGGAAGGAGGTCTGCATCGTCCATGGCCAGTTACCGCCGCGCCAGCGCCGCTTCGCTTTCGCCCATCAGCTCAGCGACGATTTCCGCCACGGGTTCCTCTTTCGAAACCATCCCGACTGATTGCCCGGCCATCAACGAGCCGTTTGCGACATCGCCGTCGATCACCGCGCGGCGCAGCGCGCCAGCCCAGAAGTGCTCGATCTCCAGCTGCGCGGCGATCATATCGACCTTGCCTTCATCAAGCTGCTTGGCAACTTCGATCTGCTTGGCGGTAAATTCCTCGGTACCCTTGTTCTTGAGCGCGCGGACCGGAATCACCGGCAGGCGCGGGTCGACCTGCACCGAAGCCACCGCATCGCGCGCGTTGGCGCGGAAGAACGCCCTCTTGAAATCGGGGTGAGCGATGCTTTCGGTGGCACAAGCGAAGCGCGTGCCGAGTTGCACCCCCGCCGCGCCCATCTCCAAATAGGCCACGATCATCGCGCCATTGCCGATCCCGCCGGCGACAAAGATCAGCGCTTCATCTGCCAGCGCGGGTAGGATTTCCTGCGCCAGCACCGAGGTGGAGACCGGGCCAATATGCCCGCCCGCTTCCATGCCTTCGATCACCAAAGCGTCGGCGCCGGAACGGAGGTACTTCTTCGCGAGCGCCAGAGTCGGCGGAATGCAGATGACTTTGGCTCCGCCCTCTTTCAGCGCTTCGATGCTGCCCTTGGGCGGGATCCCGCCTGCCAACACGACCACGCCGATCGCATGCTTTGCGCAGACCGCGATCAGATCGAACAGACTGGGGTGCATGGTGATCAGGTTGACGCCAAAGGGCTTGGTGGTCAGCGCCTTGGTCGCGGTGATTTCAGTATCGAGCAGTTCCGGGGTCATCGCCCCGCAGGCGATCACGCCAAAGCCTCCCGCGTTGCTGATTGCGGCAACCAGATTGCGTTCGCTGACCCACGACATCGCACCGCACAAGATCGCGTGTTCGCAGCCAAGAAAGTCGATTCCGCGCTGCATCAGCGCATGTGTTTGGGGGTAGTTCGTCATGGTTCGCTGGCTTAGGGACAGGGGCCGCGTCGAGCAAGCCTTGCGCCAAGGCGAGGGTCCGATGCGCCGAGCCGATTAATCGGTTATTCCGCATCCAGTATCCGGTTTTAATCGCTTAAAGCGATCGACCGAGGAGCTTAGACTGGCAACAGCGACTCGCTAAGATTTCAGGAGAGACTCCCCATGAACGCTCAATCAGGTTCGATGTCCGGCTGCCCGGTCCACGGTGCCAACGCCCGCGCGCTGCTGGGCCGCACCAACAAGGATTGGTGGCCCGATTCGCTGCCGGTCGATATTCTCAGCCCCAACGGCAGTGCCGATCCGATGGGTTCAGCCTTCAGCTATGCCGAAGCCTTCCGCAAGCTCGACTATAAGGCGCTCAAGGCCGATCTGACCGCGCTGATGACCGACAGCCAGCCCTGGTGGCCGGCCGATTATGGCCACTACGGCCCGTTCTTCATCCGCATGGCCTGGCACGCCGCCGGGACCTATCGCACGGCGGACGGCCGCGGCGGGGCCAACTCTGGCCAGCAACGCTTCGCCCCGCTCAACTCGTGGCCCGACAATGGCAACCTCGACAAGGCGCGCCGTCTGCTCTGGCCAATCAAGCAGAAGTACGGCCAGTCGATCAGCTGGGCTGACCTGTTTATCCTGGCCGGGAACGTCGCGATCGAATCGATGGGCGGGCCGGTGTTCGGGTTCGGCGGCGGCCGCGCCGATGTCTATGAGCCGGAAAAGGACATCTACTGGGGTCAGGAAGACCTGTGGGTCAACGAAGGCGCCGCCACGCGCATCCGGCCCGATGACAAAGCCGATCTGGAAAACCCGCTCGCGGCGATCCAGATGGGGCTGATCTACGTCAACCCCGAAGGCCCCGGCGGCAATCCCGATCCGCTGCTTTCGGCGCGCGACATGCGCGAAACCTTCGCGCGGATGGCGATGAACGATGAGGAAACCGTCGCGCTAACCGCTGGCGGCCACGCCTTCGGCAAGGCCCACGGGGCCAAGCCGTCCGACAGCTTCGGCAAGAGCCCCGAGAGCGAAGCGCTGGAACGGCAGGGCTTTGGCTGGCTGATCGATGCCGATGAAATCGCCAAGGGCAACATCACCACATCGGGCATCGAAGGTTCGTGGTCGAACAACCCGACCCAGTGGGGCGGCGACTATTTCCGCCTGCTGTTCAAATACGATTACGAGCTGGTCCACAGCCCGGCCGGCGCGCAGCAGTGGACGCCGATCAACCCCGATCCGTCCGACCTGGCCCCCGATGCGCGCGATCCCAACAAGCGCGTGCCGACCATGATGACCACCGCCGACATGGCGCTGAAGATGGACCCGGAATACCGCAAGATTTCCGAGCGGTTCCGCGATGATCAGGCCGCGCTGGACGATGCCTTCGCCCGCGCCTGGTTCAAGCTGTGCCACCGCGACATGGGCCCCAAGGCCTGCTACCTCGGCCCCGAAGTTCCCGCCGAAGACCTGATCTGGCAGGACCCGATCCCGGCCGGAACCATGCCGTCGCAGGCCGATGTCGATGCGGTCAAAGCGAAGATCGCCGCGAGCGGCCTCAGCGTCAGCCAATTGGTCAAGACTGCCTGGGCGTCGGCCAGCACCTTCCGCAAGTCGGACCGCCGCGGCGGTGCCAATGGCGCTCGGATTCGGCTCGCTCCGCAGAAGGACTGGGCCGTGAACGAACCCGCCGAACTGGCCAAGGTATTGTCCACGCTGGACGGGCTGCGCGGCAGCCTGTCGATGGCCGATGCGATCGTGCTGGGCGGTGTGGTCGGTCTGGAAAAGGCGATCAAGGACGCGGGCTTCAATGTTGCCGTACCCTTCACCGGCGGACGCGGCGATGCCACCGCCGAGCAGACCGATGCGGACAGCTTTGCCCCGCTTGAGCCGCAAGCCGATGCCTTCCGCAACTATCTGCCCAAGAAGCTCAGCGTGAAAACCGAAGAGCTGATGGTGGATCGTGCTTCGCTGCTGGGCCTGTCGGTTCCTGAATTGACGGTGCTGATTGGCGGGCTGCGCGTGCTGGGCGCCAACCACGGTGCACGTGGCCACGGTTCGTTCACCAAGCGCCCGGGCCAGTTGACCAACGACTTCTTCGTCAACCTGCTCGCCATGACCAGCGTGTGGGCACCGGTCGACGGCAGCGATGAGGAAGAGTTCATCGCCACCGATCGTTCGGCCGGCGGCGAAACCTGGCGCGCCACCCGCACCGATCTGGTCTTCGGGTCGAATTCCGAACTGCGCGCGGTGGCCGAGGTCTATGCCGAGAACGGCGCGGAGACGAAGTTCGTCACCGATTTCGTCGCGGCCTGGACCAAGGTCATGAATGCCGACCGCTTTGACCTGAACGGCTAGGGCTCACCCCCCGCGCCACAGCCCGTCAGGTCGGGTCGCAGCCCCGTCTTTGGTTTAGGCCAAAGGCGGGGTTTCGCGTTTGAAGGCCAGTCGATCGCGATTGCCACGGCTGTGTTAAGCCGTTAACACAGCCGTCCCATGCTGTTCGCCCGCCGAAACCCTGTTGCCGCAGCGGCCCCGGTACCCGGCACCATCAATCCCGTTACCGGCGAATTTTCCCTGCCGCCGCTGCCGCAGCCACGCAGCAGGCGGTGGTGGATCAAGCGAATCGCCGCCGCCACCTTCGGCCTGTTCGCAGTGCTGATCCTGTGGCTGGTGATTACTGCGCCGTTATCCAAATCGCTGCAACCGATCGTCCCGCCGCAGCTGACTCTGCTGGCAGCGGATGGCACGCCGATTGCCCGCTCTGGCGCCGTGGTCGCCGATCCGGTGAAAATTGCCGACCTGCCGCCGCATGTGGGCCTTGCGTTCCTGGCGATCGAGGACCGCGATTTCTACTCGCACTGGGGCGTCTCGCCCAAGGGGATTGCCCGCGCAGTCTGGGGCAATATGACTTCGAGCAGGGTGCAGGGCGGCTCCACGATCACCCAGCAGCTTGCCAAGTTCACCTTCCTCACCCCCGAACGCAGCCTGACCCGCAAGGCGCGCGAGGCGCTGATCGCGGTCTGGCTGGAGGCCTGGCTGAGCAAGGATGAGATCCTCGAGCGCTATCTCTCCAACGCCTATTTCGGTGACAACACCTATGGCATCCGCGCCGCCGCGCAGCACTATTTCAACCGCGCGCCGGAGCGGCTGACACCATCGCAGGCGGCGATGCTCGCCGGGCTGATGCAGGCCCCGTCGCGCTATGCGCCGACTCAGAACTACAAGCTCGCCGCTGCGCGCACCCGCACGGTGATCGCGGCGATGGCCGATGCGGGCTATGTCACGGCGGCCGAGGCCAAGGCGATGGCCCCGCCGCGAGTCAATCCGGGTCGCTCGAGCGCGCTGCCGACCGGCACCTACTTCGCCGACTGGGCCCTGCCCGAAGCGCGCGAGCGGACCGAGACCGCCTACGAAGCCCAGACCCAGACCACGACTCTCGATGCGCGGCTCCAAGCCGCCGCCCGCCGCGCGGTGAACGGTGCTGCACTCGGCAAAGCGCAAGTCGCGCTGGTGGCGATGCGCCCCAATGGCGAGGTGGTGGCGATGATCGGCGGGCGCGACTATGCCAAATCACCCTTCAACCGCGCCACCCAGGCCAAGCGCCAGCCAGGCTCGACCTTCAAGCTCGCGGTCTATCTCGCCGCACTGCGCAAAGGCTGGAAGCCTGACGACACGATCCAGAACACCGAGATCACCGAAGGCTCGTACCGCCCGCAGAACTATGGCGGAGCCTATTCGCGCCAGCTGACCCTGGCCGAGGCTTTCGCGCAATCGAGCAACGTCGCGGCGGTGCGGCTCTACCATCAGGTCGGCAGCGACGCGGTGATCGATGCGGCGCGCGATCTCGGGATCGGCGACAACCTCGACAAGGGCGATCCCAGCCTTGCACTGGGCACTTCGGGAACCACCCTGCTCGAACTGACCGCCGCTTTCGCAGCAATCGCGGGGGATGACAATCCGGTCCGTCCGACCGCCTTTGAACCCGAGGAGCAGGGCTGGCTCGACTGGCTGCTGGCCCGCCCGCGCGCGATTTCCAGCGCGGAACGCGAAGGGATGCGCGAACTTCTCAAAGGGGTGATCGATCGCGGCACCGGCCGCGCCGCGCGGCTGAATGTCCCGGCTTATGGCAAGACCGGCACCACGCAGGACAGTCGCGACGCGCTGTTCGTCGGCTTCGCAGGCGATCTGGTGGTGGGCGTGTGGATCGGCAACGATGACAATACCCCGCTGCCGGGGCTGACCGGCGGCGGCACTCCGGCGCGGATCTGGGCCGATTTCATGCGCCGCGCACTGCGCGCGAAGGCTGCGCCGAAACCACGCCCCAACCCCAGCGGCGCGATCAAACCGCTCGATGTTCCGACTGCCACGGACATACCCCTGGGTGACAACGTCAACCTCGACCTGCAAAACGGCGAGGCCGTACTCGGCAGCGACGACCTGCCGGTCGGCCTGCGGGTCGGCCCCGACGGCGTGCGCATCGAAGACCGCCGCACCCCGGCGCAGCAAGCGCGCGACCGCGAAGCGATTGAGCGGGTCGAAGACGGCGCCCGCGAAGCCGTGCGGCAAGCCCAGGAGCGCGCGAGCGAGGCGGCAGAGGCGGTGAAGGGGCCGGGCTGATCAGCCGCGCTGTCTTGCTGCGACATGCAATCCGGTCAGCGAGCTTGTAGTAACCCTCAGACTGACAACCGGTTCAGGCCCGACTGCCGATAGTTCCAACCGGGCGACAATTCGCGCCGTCGCCACTGCGATCTCTGCGAGGGCGAACTGCGCAGCGATGCAGACGCGCGGGCCGATGCCGAACGGCAGCCAGCCGGGATACTGGCCGTGCTCGGGCAGAAAGCGATCGGGATCGAAGGTGTCGGGATCGTCCCACAGCAGGCGGTGGCGATGCATCGCGTAAATGTTGAGCGTGACCGGCTGGCCCTTGCGCAGCGGGTAACCGCCAAGTTCGCAGTCCGCCTTGGTCGAGCGGGCAAGCAGCGGGGCAGGGGGATAGAGTCGCAGCACTTCCTGCACCACACGGCGGGTGATCGGCAAATCGACCAGCGCCGGTTCCGCGCCAGCAGCCTGCGCCTCGGCCGCAACCCGCCGCTGCCATTCGGGCCGCCGGGCCAGCACATAGAGCGCCCAGGCGAGGCCCGCCGCGGTGGTTTCCATGGCTGCGGGAAACAGCCCGCGGATGTTGTCTTCCAGCTGGCCTTGACCGTTAAGCAGGCTGATAAAGCTCTCGCCCGCCTGCCCCTCCGCCGCGAGCCGCTGGGCCAGGGCGGCCATCCGCTGGACTGCCGGATCGCCGGGAAGACCGGCCAGCCGATCGTGCCAAGTTTCGGGCAAGGGCAGCAGATCGCGCGTTGAAAAGCCGCCAATCCGGCGGATATGCGCGGGCATATCGGCTGCGACCTGCGTCGTATCGACCGTGCCATGGCCATCGACCAGCGCGGTGAAGACAATGTCGGCGATGATCCGCGCGGCCGCTGCGGTCAGCTCGACCGGCTCATTGGCTGGCCAAAGCAGTGCTGCCTTGTCAGCCGCCGCCGCGAAAGTGGCGCAATGGCCTTCGACTGCGGCCGGACGAAAGGCGGGAGCACCGGCGCGGCGCTGGCGCTGCCAATCCTCGCCCTCCGCCGCAGCCAGACCCTTGCCCCAGGCCCGGCGCAGCAGCCGGTCCATCAGGGGAAAGCGTTCGAAGCGGCCATCGCGGTCGTTCAACACTTCGCGGGTAAGATCTGGATCGGCCACCAGCAGCGGCGCACCGGGGCCGGGTAGCTGGACTGCCGGTTGCTCCAGAATGGCGGCCGGGAAGATACTGGCCGGATCGGAGACGCCGCTGCGCAACATCGCCCAGAGCGACGGCAGATCGGCGCGGAACTGATAGCGCGGCAGCGGCTGGTCATCGGCCATCGGCGGTCTTCCCCAATAGCGCGATGGCTAAGTGGTTGCGACGACCGTTACCAGTGCATTCCGCGCAACAGATTGTGCGGCAAATGGCGCGATATCAGGCCGCCTCGTCCTGCGCATCCAGACCATAGGCGCTGTGCAGCACGCGGACCGCCAGCTCGGTCTCGTCCTCATCGATCAGCACCGAGACCTTGATCTCGCTGGTCGAGATCGCCTGAATGTTGATCCCGCGATCGGCCATGGCGCGGAACATTGTCGCGGCGACCCCGGCGTGGCTCTTCATGCCGACACCGACGACGCTGATCTTGGCGACCTTGCCGTCGGCGATGATGCGGTTGAAGCCGATCGCTTCCTTCTGCGCTTCGAGCAGCGTTTGCGCGCGCAACAGGTCCGCCGAAGGGACGGTGAAGGTCACATCGGTCTCACCCTTGTCGCGCCCGACGTTCTGGATGATCATGTCGACGTTGATGTTGGCGGCCGCCAAAGGCCCGAAGATCGTCGCCACCGCGCCGGGCCGGTCGGGCACGCGGGTGAGGATCAGCTTGGCCTCATTCTTGTCGGCGGCAATGCCGGTGATCAGCTGGCTTTCCATATCGAGACCTTCCAATTCTTCATCACTGACGATCATCGTGCCGGGGATTTCGTCTGCGGGAGTGGCATCGTCGTCGATGAAGCTCGAGAGCACCTGCACCCGCACCCGCTCCTTCATCGCGAGGCTGACCGAGCGGGTCTGGAGCACCTTCGAACCCACGGAAGCGAGTTCGAGCATTTCCTCATACGTGACGTATTTGAGCTTGCGTGCCTTGGCGACGATCCGGGGGTCGGTGGTATAGACCCCGTCGACGTCGGTGTAGATGTCGCAGCGATCCGCCTTGATCGCCGCCGCAACAGCGACCGCGGACGTATCCGACCCGCCGCGTCCCAACGTGGTGATGCGGTTGTCATCGGACAGGCCCTGGAACCCTGGGATCACCGCGATCTCGCCCGCCGCCATGCTGGCGAGCAGCGCTTCGCTATCAATCGTGCCGATCCGCGCCTTGGCGTGGGCATCGTCGGTGTGGACCGGCAACTGCCAGCCGAGCCACGAGCGCGCCTTGCAACCGAGTGCCTGGAGCGTCAGTGCGAGGAGGCCCGAGGTGACCTGCTCACCGCTCGCCACCACCACGTCGTACTCGGCGGGATCGTAAAGCGGGTTGGCCTCGCGGCAAAAATTGACCAGCCGGTCGGTCTCGCCCGCCATGGCGCTGACGACCACGGCAACTTCATGCCCAGCGGCCTGCTGGCGGCGGACGATATTGGCGACGCGGCGGATCCGCTCCGACCCCGCCATCGAGGTGCCGCCGAATTTCATCACGATGCGGGCCACGAAAATTCCCCGGTGAGCGCACGAATCCTGCGCGCAAGGCCCCTCGCCCTGCGGCGGAGGTGCTGTTAGGGAAGGGGTATGAGCAATGCAAGCACCCCGGCGACCACGATCAGGCCAGAAGAGGCCGCGCACTTCGGTGGGCTTGCCGCCGACTGGTGGGATCCGAAGGGCTCTTCGGCAATGCTCCACAAGTTGGGTCCGGTGCGGCTGGGCTTTGTCCGCGCGGCGATCGATGCGCATTTCGGCGGCGATCCGCGCAGCGTCCGGCCCATGGCGGGCAAGCGCGCGCTCGATGTCGGCTGCGGCGCAGGGCTGCTGTGCGAGCCCTTGGCAAGGCTCGGTGCGGCGGTAACCGGAGTTGACGCAGCCCAAGAAAACGTTGCCGCAGCCAAGGCCCACGCGGAAGGCGCCGGGCTGACAATCGACTACCGCCACGGCGATGTCGGCGCACTGGGGCTGACCGGCTTCGATCTGGTCTGCTCGATGGAAGTGATCGAACATGTTGCCGACAAGCCCGCGTTCATCGCGGCGCTGGCCGCTGCGCTTGGCCCGGGGGGGCTGATGGTGCTCTCCACCCCCAACCGCACCCTGCAATCGAAACTGCTGCTGGTCGAAGGCGCCGAACGGCTCGGCATGATCCCGCGCGGCACGCACCACTGGGACGATTTCATCACGCCCGATGAACTGCGCGAACTGCTGGCCGAGGCCGGGCTGGCAACAGGTGAGCCGCAGGGGATTGCCTGGTCGCCGATGAAAGGCCTGCACCTCTCAAGCGATCTGGCGTTGAACTACATCGTTACGGCAGCAGCGGCGCAATAACCGCCCGCACGGCTGCTTCGCGCTCCGCCCAGGAGCCGGAAATCCGCTCGTATGGCACCCCGGCGCGGATCAGCATTTCTTCGGATAACGCCTCAAACAGCGCGCGTTCGGCGGCGTTGCCGAAGAAGCGGGTGCCGTCGTCGACCCAGTCGGTATCGACATCGAACAGCAGATAGCGCTCGGCCTTGGGGTAGGCCATCAGCGCCGGAGGGACCTGGCCGTAGAGCATCGCGGCCCAGGCGGCAGTCATCAGCGGGTCGGTATCGAGCAGCAGCACAGGCGGGTTGGCCGCGGCAGCGCGCTGCATCGCCGCGTCTTGCCCGGCGGCAATCTCCAACAGCGCTGCGATGGTGAAATCGGTGCCTTTGGTCTCGGCCCATTCGCGCCCGTATTCGGGCACCCAGGGAATGCCGCATTCGGCTGATAGCTGCGCCGCGAGCGTGGACTTCCCGGTGCTTTCCGCGCCGTGAAAGCAAATCCGGATCATGCGGCGGCCAGTGCCTCGGCACGCTGCCTGCGCTCAGCCTCAACCCATTCCTTCAGCCCGAACAGGCTCATCACCAGCATCCCGCCATAGAGCCCGGCGGTGGGGTAAAGCTCGCGGTTGATGTAGAGCAGCACGGCGGCGACATCGATCGCGATCCACAGCACCCAGTTTTCGATCCGGCGATAGGCCAGCAGGATCTGCGCCGCCACCGAGGCCCCGGCAATCGCCGAATCGGCATAGGGCATCGCCGCGTCGGTGAACTTGTGCATCGCCCAGCCCAGATTGAGCGAGAGTGCGGCGGTGACCGCGATCCACACCGCGCGGCTTTGCCAATCGAGCCAGCGCACGGGGACCCGGTTATTGTCGTCGCCGACCTTGAGCCACAGGTACCAGCCCCACAGCTGCGCCAACACGAAGAACACCTGCAGCCCGCTCTCGGCATAGAGCCGCGTTTCGAAGAACACGAAGATATAAAGCGCGACTGAGGCGATCCCGAAGGCGTAGTTCCAGACCGATCGGAACACCAGCAGCGTGATGTTGATCAGCCCCAGCCCGGCAGCGACCCATTCGAGGGTGGTCATCCAATCGGAAAAGCTCATGGTGCCCTCATGATATCGCCGGGATTATCCGTAAAGACCCCGTCGATCCCGGCCGCGCGCAGGCGTTGCCAGGCCTCCAGGATATTTCCGGGTGCGGCCGGATCGGTCCCGCTACGCAGATCCGGAGGGAGGAACTGGTTCTCGCGCCGCAGCGTCCAACCGTGCACCTTGAGGCCAGCAGCATGGGCCGCGGCGATCAGCGGGGTTGGCTTGCCCTGCGGATCGAGCAAGAGCGTGAGTTCCGCGCCAATACCATCCGCATAGCTGGCGATCGTTGCCAGTCCTTCGGCAGTCAGCAGATCGGCATAGCGGGTGCCCGGAAGGTCGGCCGGGCCGCCTTGCCGGGCGACCAGCTGGATCAAGGGCAGGTCGGTCTTGCCGTTGAGCTCGCGCAGCGCGCCTACTTCGAAGCACTGGATGAAGATCGGCGCGCCGGGCCGGTCAAGCTCCAGGCGGTCTAGCTCGCGCAAGAGCAGCGCCGGCAGGTCGTGGCCGATACGCTTGAAATAGCTGGGGTGTTTGAGTTCGGGATAGAGCCCAATCGGGCGCCCACGCTCGCGCTCCTTGGCGCGGAGCAAAGCGACGATTTCGGCCAGAGTCGGCACCTGATAGAGCCCGTCGAAGCGCGCATTGGCCGGGCGCAGGGCAGGCAATCTTTCGCGGGCGCGCAGGCTGCGCAGCTCGGCCAAAGTAAAATCTTCGGTGAACCAGCCGGTGACCGTTTCGCCATCGATCTGCCTGACCGCCTTGCGCGCGGCAAATTCGGGGCGCGATGCGACATCGGTGGTGCCGGAGATCTCGTTCTCATGCCGCGCGACCAGCACGCCGTCCTTGGTCGGCACCAAATCGGGCTCGATATAGTCCGCCCCCTGATCGATCGCGCGTTCATAAGCCGCGAGGGTGTGTTCGGGCCGCTCGCCGCTGGCGCCGCGATGCGCAATCACGATCTGGGCCGAAGCCTGGGGAATGCTCAGCAACGCCGCCAATCCGAGCAGGAGCCGCTTCATGTCAGCGCGGCCGCCCACTCGGCCTCCTTGAAGCCGACCAGCAGCCCACCGTCATGCTCCACCACCGGGCGCTTGATGCAGCTGGGATTGGCGACCATCAGCGCGACTGCCTTGGCCGCATCGAGATCGGCCTTGTCGGCCTCGGGCAGCTTCTTGAAGGTGGTCCCGGCGCGGTTGAGCACTTTCTCCCAACCGGCTGCATCGCACCACGCGGTGAGCTTCGCGGGGTCGGCCCCGGCCTTCTTATAGTCATGGAATGCATAGGCGATGCCGCGCGCCGCCAGCCAGTCGCGCGCCTTCTTCACAGTATCGCAATTCGGAATGCCGTAGACCGTCACGCTCATCCGTTAGTCCCTTTCAAACCGGCGGATAGCTGGATTTTCGCATGAATACAGCGTGTATTCGGCATAGTAATCGCGTTGGCCCCGACTCTGGACCGCGCGGTGCTCAGCGTGGCGGCCCCAGGCCTGCGCGGCCTCATGGCTCGCCCATTCGGAGATCGTGACAACCTCGCCATCATCGGCGGTGAACGCCTTGATGCCGATGAAGCCGGGCATCGCGCGGCCCAATTCCTCCATCCGGGCATTGTCGGCGGCATAGGCGGCGCCGTCCATGTCGGCGCGTTTGCGGTTGCGGAAGACGGTGAGGTACATGGCCTGTCTCCTAAGCAAGGCGCGGCGGGCGCACCAGTGGACTTTTGCGGCGACTATCGCCAAAGCCACCTGACAATGAGCGTCAACACTTTCGGCCACCTGTTCCGTTTCACCACCTGGGGGGAAAGCCACGGGCCTGCGCTTGGCGCAGTCGTCGACGGGTGCCCGCCGGGGCTGGCGCTGAGCGAGGCGGACATCCAGCCGTTCCTCGATGCGCGGCGGCCGGGGCAATCGAAATTCACCACCCAGCGGCAGGAGCCCGATCAGGTCCGGATCCTCTCGGGGGTGTTTGAAGGCAAAACGACCGGCACGCCGATCAGCCTGATGATCGAGAATGTCGATCAGCGCAGCAAAGACTATTCCGAAGTCGCCACGGCCTATCGCCCCGGCCACGCGGACTATGCCTATGATGCCAAATACGGTTTCCGCGACTATCGCGGCGGCGGGCGTAGCTCGGCGCGCGAGACTGCGGCGCGGGTTGCGGCGGGAGCAGTGGCGCGGCTGGTGATCCCTGAGGTGCGCATCACCGCCTGGGTCGAACAGATCGGCCAGACCCCGATCCTCTATTCGCGCTTCGACGAGGCCGAGATCGGCAACAACCCGTTCTTCTGCCCCGACCCGGTCGCAGCCGCGCAATGGGAGCGGCTCGTCGATGAGGCGCGGCTGGCGGGCTCTTCGCTTGGCGCGGTGGTGGTTTGCGAGGCGACCGGGGTTCCGCCGGGCTGGGGCGCGCCGCTCTACGCCAAACTCGACGCCGAGCTGGCTGGGGCAATGATGGGGATCAACGCCGTCAAAGGAGTCGAGATCGGCGATGGTTTCGCCGCCGCGCTGGCCAGCGGCGAGGCCAATGCCGATCCGATGCGTCCGGGCGAGGCCGGGCCGGAATTTCTCGCCAACCATGCCGGGGGTATCGCCGGTGGGATCAGCACCGGGCAGCCGGTGCGGGTGCGCGTCGCCTTCAAGCCGACCAGCTCGATCCTCACGCCGGTCGAAACCATCGACCGCGACGGCGCGGCGGCCGAAATCCGTACCAAGGGCCGCCACGATCCCTGCGTGGGCATTCGCGGCACCCCAGTGGTGGAAGCGATGATGGCGCTGGTGCTGGCCGATCAGAAGTTGCTGCACCGCGGGCAATGCGGCTAGGGGCCTCGCGCTATGACCGATCCGCTGATGCTCACCAAAGCCGAGACGCTCGTTGAGGCGCTGCCCTATCTGCAGCGCTATGCGGGCAAGACCTTCGTGGTCAAATACGGCGGCCACGCGATGGGCGATCCTGAGCTGGCGCGCGATTTCGCCGAGGATGTGGTGTTGCTGAAGGCCGTGGGTATCAACCCGGTTGTGGTCCACGGCGGGGGCCCGCAGATCGGGGCGATGCTCAAGCAGCTGGGGGTCGAAAGCACTTTCATCGATGGGCTGCGCGTCACCGACAAGCAGACCGCGCAGATCGCCGAAATGGTCTTGTCGGGCGCGATCAACAAGGAACTGGTCGGCTGGATCGCGGGCGCGGGCGGCAAGGCGCTGGGGATTTCGGGCAAGGACGGCGGCCTCGTCACCGCGAGCAAGGTGGAGCGCACCGCCAAGGACCCGGACAGCAACATCGAACGCGTGGTCGATCTCGGCTTTGTGGGGGAGCCGGACAGGATCGATACCACGATCATCGAAACCGCCTCTGCCGCCGGCATGATCCCGGTGATCGCCCCGATCGCGCCGGGCGCGGATGGCGAGACCTACAACATCAACGCCGACACCATGGCCGGTGCAATCGCGGCGGCGCTGGGCGCGGCGCGGCTGTTCCTGCTGACCGATGTCGCGGGGGTGCTGGGCAAGGACAAGCAGCTGCTGACCGACCTGACCCCGGCCGATATCGCCCGACTGCAATCCGACGGCACGATTCATGGCGGCATGATCCCCAAGCTCGAAACCTGCGTCCACGCGGTCGAGGCCGGGTGCGAGGCAGCAGTGGTGCTCGACGGCCGGGTGCCGCACGCAATGCTGATCGAAGTCTTTACCACGCGCGGCGCGGGGACGCTGATTCGCGCATAACTGCCCTATTGCCCTAATACACCTTGCTGGACTTCCGGGGCTCCGCTATCAGCGCCGAAACGCAACCAAAGGTCGCCCGTCCCATGTTCATGGCCCTGTTTGAAATTGTCGGCTACCTGATCTCGCTGATCGTGATGCTGGTGATCGTCCAGTTCGTGCTCAGCCTGCTGATCAGCTTCAACGTGGTTTCGATGCACAACGATATCGTGGCTTCGCTGTGGCGCGCGATCAATGCCTTGCTCGAACCGATCCTCGCGCCGGTGCGGCGATTGATGCCCGATACCGGGATGATCGACCTCAGCCCGATGGTGCTGATTATCCTGCTGACGATTGTGCAGATTATCTTCAAGAACCTCGCGCTGGCCTATTACTAGGCGCGCACTACCAAGGACATTCCCATGACCGCCGCCGTGATCGACGGAAAGGCTTTCGCCGCCAACCTGCGCGCGCGCGTTGCCACGCTGGCCGCCAGCTTTGCAGCCAGTGCGGGCCGCAAGGCCGGCCTCGCCGTGGTGCTGGTGGGCGAAGACCCGGCGAGCCAGGTCTATGTCCGCTCCAAGGGCAAGCAGACCGTGGAAGCCGGGATGGCGAGCTTCGAATACAAACTGCCCGCCGATGCGCTGGAAACCGAGCTGCTCGCGCTGATCGACCGGCTCAACGCCGATACCGCAGTCGACGGCATCCTCGTCCAGCTGCCGCTCCCCAAACATATGGACGAAGCGCGGGTGATCGCGCTGATCCACCCGGACAAGGATGTCGACGGGTTCCATACCACCAATGTCGGGCGGCTCTGGACCGGCGGCCAAGGCTTCGTCCCCTGCACGCCGCTGGGTTGCATCATGCTGCTGAAGGACCGACTTGGCGATCTCAGCGGCAAGAGCGCGGTGGTGATCGGGCGCTCGAACATCGTCGGCAAGCCGATGGCGGCGCTGCTGCTGGCGGAAAGCTGCACGGTGACGATCGCCCACAGCCGCACTGCCGATCTGCCAGCCGTGGTGCGCGGCGCGGATATCGTGGTGGCGGCAGTTGGCCGGCCTGAAATGGTCAAGGGCGATTGGCTCAAACCCGGCGCGACCGTGATCGATGTCGGGATCAACCGGGTGCCCGCCGCCGAAGAGGGCAAGACGCGGCTGGTCGGCGATGTAGACTTTGTCAGCGCCAGCGCGGTCGCCGGCGCGATCACCCCGGTCCCCGGCGGGGTCGGGCCGATGACCATTGCGGTGCTGCTGCGCAACACGCTGGTCGCGGCGCATCGCAATGCCGGGGTGGCGCTGGGCAAGGACGCGATCTGAGCTCAATTAGACCACTCATATCCAAACCACCCCGTCGCCCCTGCGCAGGCAGGGGCCCATCCCAAATTCGCCAGCCTGCACCGCGCCAGCTAAACCACACCAATGGGCGGATGGGTTTACATCATGACGAACGGCCCGCATGGGACGCTGTACATCGGCGTCACTTCGGATCTGGCCAAACGCGTTTGGCAGCACCGAGAGGGCACCGGATCGGAATTCTGCCGCAAGCATGGCCTGACGCGGCTGGTCTATGCCGAACCCTATGATCGCATCCACGACGCGATTGTGCGTGAGAAGGCGATGAAGAAGTGGAAGCGGGCGTGGAAGCTCAGCCTGATCTGTCGTGACAATCCCAATTGGGACGATCTGTCTGAGCATCTGATTTGCGTTCCGCCCGGCCGATAGTCGGGATGGGCCCCTGCCTGCGCAGGGGCGACGGTCGTTTGGTGTATTGGGGTTACACAATTGCAACCAAGTCTCTAGAACCTGAGCCATGAAGCGCCCGATCATCACGCTCGCACTCTGCCTTACCCTCACCGCCTGCGCGCAAGGCCCCGGCTTTCGCGGACCCGGTCTGCCGCCCAAGGCCAACCCCTCCGCCGTGATCGCCGCCGAGCTCGCCTTTGCCCGGCTGGCGCAAGAGAAGGGCCAGTGGAGCGCCTTCCGCGCGACGGCAGCCAGCGATGCGGTGATGTTCGTGCCGCAGCGGGTCCGCGCGCAAGACTGGCTTAAGGGCCGCGCCGATCCGGCGACCGCGGTGCGCTGGGCCCCGACCGCGGTCTGGTCAAGCTGCGACGGATCCTATGCGGTCACCCGCGGCAACTGGCAGAGCGCCAATGCCAGCGGCGGGTTTGTCACCGTCTGGCAGCGCCAGGGCGACCCCAAACGCGCCCCGCGCCCAGGTGAGAAGGTCGAATACAAATGGGTGCTCGATATGAGCGTGACAACCGAGCATGGCACAGCATCATCCGAAACAATCGATGCGAAAGTCGCGGCCTGTTCGATGCCGCCCCCAAGGATGTCGGAAGGGATGATGCCCGCAACGCCGAACGATCGGGTACACGGCTATGCCAGCGATGGCAGCTTGCGCTGGACCTCTGAAGTGCGGCCGGATTTTTCCCGCCGGATCGAAGTCGAAAGCTGGAATGGTACCCGCTATGAGACTGTTCTGGCACTTGATGGCCGCGACGTCGAGTAGACCGGAATGTACGAACTGTTCCTCTCCGCCTTCGTCACCCTGTTCGTGGTGATCGACCCGCCCGGCTGCGCGCCGATCTATGCCGGGCTGACCAGCGGAGCGACGCGCAAGCAATCTACCAGTATGGCCGTGCGCGCCTGCCTGATCGCGGCGATTATTCTGATCATCTTCGCGCTGTTCGGCGAGCAACTGCTGGGCGCGCTGCATATCGAGCTCAACTCGTTCCGGCTGGCGGGCGGGATCATGCTGTTCGTGATCGCGATGGACATGGTTTTCGAAAAGCGCACCGAACGCCGCGAAAAACGCGCAGAGCAAGTGAAAGCCACGCCTGAGGTGGAGGACGTCTCGGTCTTCCCTATGGCCATGCCGATGATCGCCGGCCCCGGCTCGATCGCCACGATCATGCTGCTGATGGCCAAGGCCGAAGGCACCGAAGCCACGCTGGTGATCCTGGGTGCGATGCTGGCCGTAGTGCTGCTGACCTTGGCGGCATTGGTGGCCGCTGGGCCGCTGATGAAGTTACTGGGGGCCAAGGTGGAGGCGGTAATCACCCGCCTGCTCGGCGTGCTGCTGGCGGCCTTGGCGGTGCAATATGTGATTGATGGGGTGAAGGCGGTCTTGGGATAGTCAGCAGACTTTTGGCAGGGGTGCAGAGGAATGGACGTTTCAATAGCGCAGGCTGAGAATCGGCACAGCTACATCGGTGGCGGGCTGGGTATGGTGGTATCCGGGCTGGTCTGGCTGGCCGCGACCTTCGCGGTACTTCGCGAAGGAATTTCGGTCGGGTTCGTCGTGCTGTTTGCGGGCGGCGTGCTGATTTTTCCGCTGAGTGTGCTGGCTGAGAAGATCTTGTTCCGCCGGGCCAAGCCATCACCGGAAAATCCGCTGGGCCTGCTCGCGCTCGAATCGACCCTCGCTATGATTGGATGTCTGTTTGCGGCTTGGCTGTTCGTGCCGTTGGCTCTGCACTTCGTGTTTCCGATCGCGGCGATTGCCGTGGGCCTGCACTATCTCGCGTTCAAGACCGTCTATGGCGACCGGACCTATTGGGCGCTCGGCGCGCTCATGGCACTCGTGGGTTTCGCCGGCATCTACCTCGCCGGGTTTACAGCCGATCGACTCGCGCTCACCATCGCGGCGCTGGAGATTGTCTTCGGCCTGTGGGTTATCCGGCGCGAGCTACGTCTGGCGAGCTGACGGTCGGTTACTGCAACGTAACCCGATCCTCATCGCCATCACGCCGCCCATAAAAGCCCATCAGCTGGACCAGCAGCTCGCAGCGTTCGGCAATCCCGTCGGCTTCGAGCAGGGCTTGCTTGGCGGCCGAATCGAACGGGGCGATCTGGCTGACGCCGTTGATCAGGCTCTGATCATCAAGCCGGGCGACCGAATCCCAGTCGACCGCATAGCCCTGGGCATCGGCGAAGCGGCGGGCTTCGCGTTCGAAGCTGGCGCGTTCGACCGGGGCGAGTGCCTCGTTCTCGCGCTCGGGCAGCAGCTCGGCCTCGATCTGGCGGAACGGGGTGATCACATCGAGCTCGCGCAGCACGCGGAACCGGGCGACACCTTCGAGCACGAGGTTGAACTTGCCGTCGTCGAGCGCCTCAACCTCACCGATCTTGCCGATGCAGCCGACCGAATAGAGCGGCGATCCCTCGACCGGCTGCTGCGGCTGGATCATCCCGATCCGCCGGTCACGCGCCAGCGCATCCTTGACCAGCGCCCGGTAGCGCGGCTCGAAGATATGCAGCGGCAGGCCGAGCCCCGGATAGAGGATCGCGCCGGGCAGCGGAAAGATCGAAACGCGGGTGCCGGTGATGACTGCCATAGCGTGCTATCCGAACAGGATGATCGACAGCTTGCGGCGCTGCGCGGCCACCCAGGGGTCTTCAAGGCCGACCGCTTCGAAAATCTGCAGCAGCTTGGCCTTGGCTGCGCCTTCATTCCATTCGCGGTCGGCAGCGATCGATTTGAGCAAGGTCTCCGCTGCGGCATCGCGATCACCGGCGGCGAAGGCGGCCTCGGCAAAGGCCAGCTGGGCTTCCTGATCGGCGGGGCGCTCTGTGGCAGCCGCGCGCAAGGCCCCCAGTGCCGAATCGTCGGGCCGGTTCTTCAGCAGCTCAAGCCCCGTCCGCGCCCGCGCGATCTCCGGGTCCTTGTCCAGACCCTCAGGCAAGGCGGCCAGCGCCGCTTCCGCCTCTTCAACCAGCCCGGCGGCGACCAGCGATCGCACCAGCCCGGAATGGGCAGCAGCATTGGTCGGCGCGAGATCGACAATCTGCGCGAAAATTCCTGCGGCCCGCTCGCCATCTCCGCCCGCCAGCACATCCTCACCCATCGCCAGCAGCGGTTCGATGTCCGCCGCCGGAGCCGCGCCGGCCGGCTGGACCGGCAGCTTGGCCAGCAACTGATCGAGCGTGGCTTTGAGTTGCCCTTCGCTGCGCGCCTGGGTCAGATCGGCAACCGGCTGACCCTGGAACAGCGCATAGACCGTGGGGATCGAGCGCACCTGAAATTGCGCGGCAATGAACTGTTCCTCGTCGACATTGACCTTGGCGAGGACCACGCCCTTGTCGGCATAGTCCGCCGCGACCTTTTCGAGCACCGGGGTGAGCTGCTTGCACGGCCCGCACCATTCGGCCCAGAAATCGAGAATCACCAGCTGCGTCATCGAAGGCTCGACCACGGTGGTGCGGAAGCGCTCTACCGCTGCCTGTTCATCAAGATTGAGGCCGAGACTCGCCAAGGGAAGCTCCATTGCAAATACGTTTGCGCCAATGTGGGCTTTCGGACGGATTTGTGAAGTGGTTAAGTGCCCCGATTAAGGCCTTGATTGACATGTTGGCGCATTGCGACGTGCCGTGCGATTTTCCCTTGGCAAGCGCCAGACCCGCTGCTAGTGGCGCGCCTCACCCGGCCAGCGCCCAGCGCGGCCCAGCGCCAGAGCGGGCGTAGCTCAGGGGTAGAGCACGACCTTGCCAAGGTCGGGGTCGAGGGTTCGAATCCCTTCGCCCGCTCCAAATCTTCACTTCGTTCGATCTGAATAGAGTTCAGGGTTTCGAACCCTCGAGTCGTTGTTTACGCTACGCGGCAAGCCGCCCCGCTGATGGTTCGAATCCGTTGACCTGCGCTTCGCTTCGGTCGCCTCAGGCTCGCCCGCTCCAAATCTTCACTTCGGTTGATGTGTTCCGCAGTGCGCAATTGGGCGCGGCGGGCGGGCCTATTCTCCGCCGCGCATGGCGGGAACGGCGCGCTCGGCATCCTCCTGGGTAATGCCGGGAACCGGCGCGGCAGCGATGGTTTCCAGCCCTCGCGCCACCCGGCCAGCGCGCTGGATTGCGCGGACCAGCCGGGGGTAGACCCCGCAGCGGCAGAGATTGGGGACAGCGGCCTTGATCGCTTCAGCCGAAGGGTCCGCATTGGTCGCCAGCAGGGCCGCCGCGGCAATCGCAATCCCCGGCGTGCAGAACCCGCACTGGATCGCCTGTTCGGCCACCAGGGCCTGCTGCACCGGGTGCGAACGGTCGCGCGAAAGTGCTTCGATCGTGGTCACCGTGCGGCCCTCAGCCTCGGCCAGACTGATCAGGCAGGAACGCAGCGCCTGGCCATCGACCAGCACCATACAGGCTCCGCAATCACCCACCCCGCAGCCGTATTTGGTGCCGGTCAGGTTGGCGGCATCGCGCAGCGCCCACAGCAACGGAGTCTGCGGATCCATCGCAAATTCAAGCGGCTTGTCGTTGACGGTGAGGCGCGGCATCAGCAGCCCCTACCAGTGCGGACTAGTCTCTCCAAGAGCGGTCGATGGTGTCGACCTTGCGCACCCAGGCGTCAAAGTCCGCCCGGCCCGGACCGCCCGGCAGCGCCACCTGGCCGACATCGCGCTGGTGGACGTTAATCACGTCCTGGCTGACTTGCAGCGGCTTGCCTGCGGACATGGTGGCCAGCTGAATCTCGCAGGCGCGCTGGAGCACCCAGTGCATCAGGAAAATCTCCGGCAAGGAGCGCCCGAGGATCACCGGGCCGTGATTGCGCAGCATCAGGATCCGGTTGCCGCCCAGGTTTTCGAGCAGCCGCTCCGCCTCATCCTCGCGCACGGTCACGCCTTCGAAATCGTGGTAACCCAGCTGGCCGGCAAAGTTGCAGGCGTAGAAGTTTATCGCCTGCAAGCCGCCTTCAAGGCTGCACACCGCCATCGTCGCAGTAGTGTGGGTATGGGCAATCGCATGGGCCCAATCGAGCTTGGAATGGAAATAGGAGTGCTGGGTGAAACCGGCCTTGTTGACCGGGTACTTGCTGCCGTCGAGCGTGTTGCCGTGGATGTCGATCTTGACCAGATTGCTGGCGCAAACCTCTGAATAGAGCAGGCCGAAGGGGTTGATCAGGAAGGCATCGTCCTCACCGGGGACCTTGACCGAGATGTGGTTGTAAATCGATTCGGACCAGCCGAGGTGATCGAACACGCGGTAGCAGGCAGCAAGTTCCTGCCGCACTGCCCATTCGGCGTCCGAGCAGTTGACGTTGCGGGTATGCGCTGAAGCAAGCTGGGTTGCCATGGGTTCTCTCCGTCGATTCCGTTCTCACCAGCAATAGGCCAACCACCGCCCGGTTCAAGAGCGTGCAGTTATCTGCGGCGCGCCTTCAGCCAGGCCTTGGCCTGGGCATCGACCTCGCGAAATGCGGCGAAGACCGAGCGTTCGGGCGCGGTGCGTCCGGTCTTCCCGATTGCGGTGATCTGGCTGTAGTACCAGAACTGTACCGCAAACCCATCGAGTGCGCGGATCATCTTGCTGCCGCGCAAAAAGCCCAGCCAAGCCGGGAGCAGCGCCAGTTCGGCTTCGGCGCGCGGCAAGGCAGGCGCACCTGCCAATAGCTGCGCGGGACCATCGGGTGCGACGCACAGCGGCCGCCCCAGCCCCACCACATCGGCCGCGCGCTTGGTCAGCGCTTCTTCGATCGCGGCCCGGCTGCGGAAGCCCCCAGTGACCATCAGCGGCACCTTGACCGCGTCTTTCATCGCCAGCGCAAAATCGACGAAATAGGCCTCACGCGCGAGGGTCGAGGGTTTGACGTTGGGCTGTTCGATGGGCTCGGTTCCTTCGATCCCGATCAGTCGGGGCTGCTCATAGGTGCCGCCCGAAATCTCGATCAGATCGACCCCGGCCTCGGCCAGCCATCCGGCAACGGTCACGCTGTCTTCAAAGGCGAACCCGCCTTTTTGGAAATCGGCGCTGTTGAGCTTGACCGAAACTGCAAAGCCCGCCGGGGCCGCAGCCTTCACCGCTTTCACCACCGCCAGCAGGAACCGTGCGCGGTTTTCCAGATTGCCGCCCCATTGATCGCCGCGCAGATTGGTGCGCGGGCTGAGGAACTGCGAGATCAGATAGCCGTGCGCAGCGTGAATCTGCACCCCGTCAAACCCGCCTGCCGCGCAGTCCCGCGCGGCCTGCGCGAAGCGTGCGATCAGGTCCTCAATCTCCGCCCCGGTCAGCGGGACCGGTTCGCCGAACTGCCCGCCCGGCAGCCCGACCTTGACCGCCGAGGGGGCCTTGGGATGCGGGTTGACCGGCTTTTGCGTCTGCCGCCCGCCATGGCTGAGCTGCGCCCAAAACCGCGCCCCGCCCGCCTTGGCCGCGCTGGTCCAGCGCTCGAGCGCCGCCAGCATCTCCGCATCCGCGGGAAGATCGAGGATGACATTGCCAGGCCGCTCCAGATGATCGCCATCGATCAGCACATTGCCCGAAAGCAGCAGCCCCGCGCCGCCCGCTCCCCAGACGCGGTAGAGTTGCTCAAGCTCAGCGGTCGGGTGGCCCGCCGGATCGGCCAACCCCTCGGTCATCGCCGCTTTGGCCAGTCGGTTGGGCAGAATCTGGCCGCAGGGCAGGGTCAGGGGTTGATCGAGCATGGCATCCTCTCAAGTTGCATTTTGCAACTTGGGTAGCCGGGTCATTGCGGCAAGACAACCCTCAGCCCCAGCCACACAGTGCGCGGCGCGCCAAGATCGAGCGATCCGGCTTGCTTGCGGGTGATGATTGTCTCCCCGGTCAAGTTCTCACCGCGCAGCACCAGCGTGAAGCGCGGCCCAAGCGGCGCTGTCGCAACCAGATCGAAGGCGGTTGTGGCGGGGAGAATATCGGTTTCGAGATCGTCCTCGAAGGCCGCACCGGTGTGGCGCAGCGTGGCCGAGACCAGCCAGCCCGGGCCGGGACGCCAAGCCAGCGTGGCTGAGGCGGCCAATGCAGGAACCTGAGCGGGACGCTTGCCATCGAGCGCGCCCATCGCCTGCAATTCGGCATCGACCACGGAGAGTGTTCCGTCAAAGCTCAGCGCGCCAAAGTCCGCGCGCAATCCGGCTTCGATCCCGCGCGATCGGACCGCACCGACATTCTGCCGCTCGCGCAGATTGGGTCCGATGGTAACATTGGCAATCGCCCCGTCGATCCGGTTGTCGAAGACGGTGAACTGGAGGTGCAGCGCGCGACTTGGCTCCCAGTCGAATCCAGCCTCGATCCCGCGCAGCCGCTCGGGCTTCAGCGCAGCATTGGCGCGGGTGGTGACCGGGAAGACCACGAAGGGTCGATAGAGCTCGTTGAGCGTCGGGAGGCGGAGGCCCTGATAGGCTGAGGCGCGCAGCTTGAGCGTGTCGCTGGCCTCAACCAGCAGCCCACCACGCAGGCTGGTGTCCCAGCCGGAGCGATTGGCGAAGCGTTGGTCGCCCGTGACCGCCCCCGCCGCCGAGGTCTCGCGGAAATGCCCATCGCGCAGCGCCCACCGATCCGCCCGCAGCGCCGTGGTCAGCCGCAGTGGCCCCAGCCCCCAGTCATGCTCGACGAACAGCCCGAAATCATCGTTCACTCCGCCCGCGCGCCGCCGCGCAGTGACCAGCCCGGTAGCGGCCGAATAGGCCTCCTCCTGCAATTCGCCGGTCGCGCGCCGCCAGTCGATCCCGAAGCGCAGATTGCGATCCCGGCCCAGCGGTGGGCGCAGCTCAAGCTTGCCGCCAAGGCCGGACGAGGGTGTGCGCCGCTGATCGAGCGTTCGGCGGAAAGAGGTCGAACTGATGACAACGTTGGAAAAGTCGCGCGCCTGCACATAGGCCAGCGCATCGACTTGCCAGGCCCCGCGCCCGATCAGCCGAAGCGAGGCATCCTGCCCCTGCGAACGGCTGTCCGCCCCGGCGAACCGCAGGGTGCGGTGATCGTCGTAGAGCAGCACGCGGCCCTGCAGCTCAAAGTCTGCACCCAGCGGCGCGACGGCGCGGAGTGAGGTCGACCAGCTTTCGTACCGCCCCCGCACCGAGGCCGGGACCCGCTGGCCTGCGGGCGTGGTCCAGAACCCCTGGCCCCGGTCCCACCGCCCGCTGACCACCGCGAAGCCATCGCCCAACCTTGGTGCGAGCGAGGCCGAAAGCTCGCTTTCGCCGCGGTCGTTGGCGAGCAGTGACACCCCCGTCAAATCGCGCGAACCCGGCCCGGCGCTCTCGAGCGAAATCGTCCCGGCAACTGCCCCGGCGCCAAAGGCCCCGGAACCACCACCCCGCGTAATAACTGCCCGCTCGAGTCGCTCGAACGGCAGCGCGGAAAAGGGCACATAGCCGAAGAACGGATCGGTGACCGGCACTCCGTCGAGCAGCACCAGCGTGCGGCTCGATGCATTTCCGCCCAGCCCGCGCATGGTCACCCCCTGCGCCGACGGGTTGGCCGAGCGGCTGTCCGACCGGCGGAACTGCTGGAACCCGGCGGCCCCCGCCAGCACGTCCTCCAGCCGTCCCGAAGCCGCAGCCGCCGCGCGGTCGCGCGTCATGACTAGGGTGGAATAGGCTGCCATGGCCTGCGGCTCACCCAATCCGTGGCCGGTGACGACGATGGGCTCGGCGGAGGGCGGAGCCGGTTCCGCCGAGGTTTGCGCGGCGACCACGCCGGGCAGGGCCACACTTCCAAAGAATAGTCTTGCGGCGCCGAAACTGCCGAACTGAAAGAGTCCCCCGTCGCGATCGCCCGCGAGCTTTCGGGTCGACGTTCCCCCGAACAGGGCGGGCTTTGACGCCTCCCGCGCTATCGCTTGGGAGTTTTGCCGGAAACAGTCCCCCGGACTGTTTCTTAATCGGCAAAACTGGTGCCGCTTACGTGACTCGAACACGTGACCCCATCATTACGAATGATGTGCTCTACCAACTGAGCTAAAGCGGCACTGCACCTTGTGGTGTGTGGAGGCCCGAGCCGGAATCGAACCGGCGTAAACGGATTTGCAGTCCGGTGCGTAACCACTCCGCCATCGGGCCTCACAAGGTTCGCGGCCCTAGCGGCTCGGCGCGGCAGGTGCAATCCCCATCCTGTTGCTGGATCGCCGGCTGTGCCTTCAGCACACGTTGGGTGCACCAAAGCCGCTATGCTCAAGACACCCGCGCAAATTTGAGGCTGCGGCGCGCCGGGTCTGCCGCTTCCAGCCGGACCCGGATCCGGTCGCCCGGGGTGACACCTTTGGCAGCCGTGCGCGCCACCACGGGCAGATCGCAGAGCTGGATGCGCGCGCCTTGCTCGCCCAGATCGGTGACCACGGCTTCGAAGTACTCGCCGACGCGGTCAGCTAGAATCGCGGTTTCAGCCAGATCGATCGCCGCGCGCTCGATCTGGCCAGATCGGGCTTCGGCCTTGTCCATCACGGCGGGCAAGCGCGGGAAGGCTGCGCTGACCGGCTCTGGCACCGGCTGACCGTTGGCCACGGCGAGCGCGGCGCTGACGACATAGCGATCCTGCAGCCGGCGCAGCGGAGCGGTGGCGTGGGCATAGGTCGCGGCCATTGCCGCGTGCCACGGCACCACCCCTTCGCGCCACGGCACATAGTCTGCCCCCTGCCCGGCGCGGCGCACCGCCAGCATGAAGGCGGCATGGCGCGGGTCGGTTTGATCGAGGGTCTTTTCAAACTGCGCGAGCGGCGCAGCATCGGGCCAGGTCAGGCCAAAGGCCCGCGCGGTCTGGCGCAGGCGGCCTAGCGGGCGGGCATCGGGTTCGGCCATGACCCGGAACAGCCCGGTGCGGTGGGCCTGGAGCAGCTCGGCCACGGCGAGGTTGCAGGCCAGACTGAGCGCGGCGTTGCGGCGTTCGGCGGGCAGCAGCGGGCGAAATTGCAGCGCGAAGTGGCCATCTGCGTCTTTCTCCACCTCCTGCTCCGGCGGATCGACCCGCGCCGCGCCGCGGGCCGCTTCGGCAGCAGCGATCCGCTCGGCGATCTGGACAAATCCGGGCGGCAACTGATCGTCGCGCACATTTTCGTAAGCCAATTTGGCGCGGCTGCGGATCACTGCGCGCTCCACCCCGGCCAGTTCGACCGCGCCGTCGGGCGCGATCCGCACGGAGAAGACAACCGCCGGACGCGGGCCATCGGGCAGCAGACTGGCCGCGCCTTCGGACAGCACAGGGGGATAGAGCCCGGCCTTGCCATCGGGCAGATAGGTCGTCACTCCGCGCGCCCAGGCCTCCTGATCGAGCGGATCGCCGTGATCGACGAACCAGCCGACATCGGCGATGGCGTAATGGAGCAGCCAGTCAGTCCCGGCTGGTTCGATCGCGAAGGCCTGATCGAGGTCGGTCGAGCTGGCGGGATCGAGCGTGACGAAATGCCGGTCAGTGCGGTCGCGATGCTGGCTCGGTGCGCGCCGCGCAGCAGCTTCGGCAGCGGCCAGCACGGCGGGCGGATGGCTGGCCGGCACTTGAAACTGGGCGCGGATTGCAGCCAGCCCTTCGCTGAGCAGACAATCGGGATCGCGCAAGGCTTTCATTGGCTCGCTTTCATGGTCCAGCGACTTGCCAAGCGGCGCTGGGATGCGCAAGGAACGCCGCGCGAATTGCAGAGGATAGTCCGCCCATGAAAACCCGTGCCGCCGTGGCCTTTGCCGCCAAGCAACCGCTCGAGATTGTCGAACTCGACCTCGAAGGCCCCAAGGCGGGCGAAGTGCTGGTTGAGATCATGGCCACCGGGGTGTGCCACACCGATGCCTACACGCTCGACGGGTTCGACAGCGAGGGGATTTTCCCCTCGGTGCTGGGCCATGAAGGCGCCGGGATCGTACGCGAAGTCGGTGCGGGGGTGACCTCGGTCAAACCCGGCGATCATGTGATACCGCTCTACACGCCCGAATGCGGCCAGTGCAAAACCTGCCTGAGCGGCAGGAGCAACCTCTGCACCGCAATTCGCGCCACGCAGGGCCAGGGGCTGATGCCCGACGGTACATCGCGGTTCTCCTACAAGGGCCAGACGATCTACCACTACATGGGCTGCAGCACATTCTCGAACTTCACCGTGCTGCCCGAGATTGCCGTTGCGAAGATCCGGCAGGACGCGCCGTTCCAGACCAGCTGCTATATCGGCTGCGGGGTAACCACGGGCGTGGGCGCGGTGATGAACACTGCCAAGGTTCAGGCCGGGGACAATGTCGCGGTCTTCGGGCTGGGCGGGATCGGGCTCAACGTGATTCAGGGCGCCAAACTCGCCGGGGCCAAGGTCATCGTCGGCGTCGATATCAATCCGGAGCGCGAGGAATGGGGCCGCAAGTTCGGCATGACCCACTTCCTCAACTCGAAGGGCATGAGCCGCGAGGAAACCGTGGCAAAGGTGGTCGAGCTGACCGATGGCGGGGCCGACTATACCTTTGACGCGACCGGTAACACCGAAGTGATGCGCACCGCGCTGGAGGCCTGCCACCGCGGCTGGGGCACCTCGATCATCATCGGCGTGGCCGAGGCGGGGAAGGAAATCAGCACGCGTCCGTTCCAGCTCGTCACCGGCCGCAACTGGCGCGGGACAGCGTTTGGCGGCGCAAAAGGTCGCAGCGATGTGCCCGGCATCGTCGACATGTATATGGAAGGCAAGATCCAGATCGACCCGATGATCACCCACGTGATGGGGCTGGAGGAGATCAACACCGCTTTCGACCTGATGCACGCCGGGAAGAGCATTCGCTCGGTCGTCGTGTTCTGAACGTGGAGCAAGTCAGCGCCAATCGCAGCCACGGCGGCACGCAAGGTATCTATACCCACCAGAGCGAGGCCACCGGCACGGCGATGACCTTCTCCGTCTTCGTGCCCGACCATACCGCAGGAGCGAAGCTGCCGGTGTTGTGGTATCTCTCGGGTCTGACCTGTACCCATGCCAATGTGACCGAAAAGGGCGAATACCGCGCGGCCTGCGCCGAGCTTGGGATCATCTTCATCGCGCCCGATACCAGCCCGCGCGGTGACGACGTAGCCGATGATGAGGGCTACGATTTCGGCAAGGGCGCGGGCTTCTATGTCGATGCGACACAAGCGCCATGGTCGGCGAGCTTCCGGATGCGCAGCTACATCGAGAAAGAACTGCCCGCGCTGATCGCGGACCAATTTCCGATGGCCGATATGGACCGCCAAGGCATCACCGGTCACTCGATGGGCGGCCACGGCGCCTTGACCATTGCGCTGCGCAATCCCGCAAGGTTCAAATCAGTCTCCGCCTTCGCCCCTATTGTCAGCCCGCTGAATTGCCCGTGGGGCGAGAAGGCGCTGGGCGGCTATCTTGGGCCGGACAAGGCGCACTGGCGCGAATACGATGCCTGCGCGCTGATCGAAGATGGCGCACGTCTGCCTGACTTGCTGGTGGATCAAGGCGATGCGGACAACTTCCTGCACGAACAGCTCAAGACCGGGTTGCTGGTGATGGCCTGCCGCAAGGCGGGCATTCCGGCAACGATCCGGATGCAGCCGGGCTACGACCATTCGTATTACTTCATTTCCAGCTTCATGGCCGAGCACGTGGCATGGCATGCTCAACGCCTGAAAGCTTGATCCGGAAGTGATGATCCTCGGCTGCGTCCTGGCCGGCGGTCAATCGTCACGCTTTGGCAGCGACAAGGCCGAGGCCAAGCTGGACGGTCAAAGTCTGCTCGCGCTGGCGGTCGCTCGGCTTTCAGGCTGGTGCGATCAGGTGGTCGTGGCCGGCCGCGAGACTGCTCTTGCGCCGACCCTGCCTGATTGGCCACGCCCCGGCATGGGTCCGCTGGCCGGGCTAGCCGCCGCGCTTCACCTCGCGAGTGACGAAGGCTTCGGCGCAGTGCTGAGCATCGGGGTCGATGCCCCTGCGCTGCCCGATGGCCTGCCTGAACTCCTCAGCCCTGCCCCGGCCTACCTTGCTGCACAGCCCGTGATCGGACTCTGGCCAGTGAGCACTTCGGCGCAGCTTGACGAAATTTTGAAGAGCGCGCGGCGTCATTCGATGCGGGCATTTGCCGAACGGATCGGAGCGCGAACGGTGGAGCTGACCGTTCCGCCGCCCAATATCAACACGCCCGCCGATCTCGCTGCTCTGGCGATGCGGCGTCACACTTCGTAACGATCACCTTCACTGGCGAAGGGCTGGTCCGCAATGCTGGTATAATAGGTCATGGCGACAGCCAAGCGGACATCCGCCGTGAGCAGCGGCACGGTGCGGTGTTCGCAGGGTCCGGCAAAGCACACGAAAGACCCGGCCCGAACCTCCTGTGATGTCATTGCGCCATCATCGCCGCGCAGTTCCAGTTGCCCGCCCTCCTCCGCGCTCAATGTTGAGGCATAAAACACCCCCGTCACGGGATTGGCATCGCGGTGCCAGCCGTTGGTCGCGCCTGATCCGGCCAGCCGGTTGAGTGTGATCGTGGCGCTGCGGCGGTTGGCTGGGAACAGCGGTTGATTGAACGCCTGACTGGCAAAGTCGCGAAAGACACCGTGATACAGCCGCCACAGCCAGTCGAGCCGGAGCGAAGTCTGTTCCGCCGGAAGCACCGAAAAAGTCCATGGCCCCAGCCCGGCGACCGGATCGTGCGGATGCTCCTCCAGCACCAGCAGCTCCCCTGAATGAGCGAGCTGCTCGACCTCTTCTTGCCAGCCGGGCGGAAGCAGACCGGCCGCAACAGCATCATAGGTGTGGATCGCGGTTGCGCTCATGCCGCGTGGAAATCGCCCTCAAAGATCGCCCCCGCGACCCGCACTTCGCGCAGCCGGCCAGTCCCGAGCGCGAAGGGATCGTCCCGCAGCACGGCAAAATCGGCGCGCTTCCCAGCGGCGATCGATCCAACCATGCTGTCCATCCCGATCACCTGCGCTGCCTCGATCGTGATCGCCCGCAAGGCCTTGTCGAGACTGAGCCGCTCCGCCGGGGCCTTGACCTTGCCATCGAGCGCAATGCGGTTGGCGGCAATCCAGGCGAGGTAAAGCGGATCGATCGGAGCCATGTTGAAATCGCTGTGCAGCCCCAGCGGCACGCCTTTGGCCTCGAGCGAGCCAAGCCGGTTCATCGCTGCCGCACGATCAGGGCCAAGCCCGGTGCGGGCATAGGCCTCGCCCAGCACCCGGATGTAGTTCGGTTGGGCCGAGACCATCAGGCCGAGCTTTGCGATCCGCCGATTCTGCGCCTCGGTCGAATAGCCCAAATGCTCAAGCGTGATGGTCTGGGCCGGTCGCACCGGCAGGTCGGCGATGCTGCCCAGCACCGCATCGAGACCTTCATCGCCATTGACGTGGATGTGGAGCGAAAACCCCGCCCCCCAGAACCGGCGCAGTTGCGCATCCAGCACATCGGGCGGGGTGATCCACTTGCCGATATGCCCATCGCTGTAACCCGGCGGGTTCATCCGCATGTTCTGGGCAAAGAAAGCCCCATCGGCGAGCATCTTGACCCGCCGATCGACCCGAACGTGCGGCCCGGCAAAGCGCTGGCGGATCGAGCCAAGATAGGCATCGAGATCGACCTCAGCCCCGAGCTGCCCGGCAAGCGGCATCAGCATGATCCGCGCAGCGCTGCCAGGGGCTTCGAACGCGGTCTTGATCAGCCCGGCTTCGATATCGAAACTGGCGAAGATCCCGGTGCCCATATCCGATGCAGTGGTGATTCCGCGCTGGCGGAAGATCGTGTGAAGATCGCCCATACCCTTGCGGATCTTGTCGGGTGTCAGGATGACCGGCCGCAGCTTGTCGAGCGCAACGAGCAGGCCGGATTCGGAAAACAGTCCCTTGTCAAAATCATTGTGATGCGGATCGGCCTTGGCCGCACTCAGCGCCGCATCGAAGGCAGCCCGCTCGCCAAACCCAAGCTGGCGCATCGCGGCAGAATTGAACACGATATCGTGGAAACTGCGCTGCCAGATCGCCACCGGGCGCGCCGGTTCGATCGCGTCGAGTGCAGCCCGATCGAGCGGGCCATGGAACAGCGCGTGCCAGCCCCAGCAAACGAAAAACGGCTCGGCAGAGCGTTGCAGTTCTTCGCGCAGCCGTTGCCGCCAGCCCTCCGGCGTACGAACGCCCGGGTAGCGACCGCCGGGCAGGTCCCAATCGTCAGGCGCGACGAAGGGGATATTGAGCATCACCGCCGCTTGCATCGGATGAATATGCGGTTCGATGAAACCGGGCATCAGCACTTTGTCAGCGTGATCCCGCACCAGCTCGACTTCGCGGCCATTGGTCCAGGGCGCCAGCTCCCCCAGTCGATCAGCCAGGCCTAGGATCAGCCCATCCGCCACCGCGATAAACCGCGCGCTGGGCTGGGCAGGTTCCATCGTTACGATGCGCCGAGCTTCGAACACCCGAACCTTGCTGCTGGCGGCCAGCGCCGCAGGGGCCAGCGGCGCCGCCGCCAGCGATCCGATCAGTGTACGCCGGTTAATCATGGATCGACAAACTCCCCCTTGCGCCCCGCCATCTGGCTCATCACCGCTTCGATCTGATTTGGAGTGCCGATGATCGCCTGCTGCTCTATGCTCTCTTCCATCAGGATCTCGTCCACCGAGGCGTGCAAGTAGCTCGCGAACAGGCGCTTTGCGGCACGCTGGGCATGCGGATTGCGGTTGGCAATCTCACGCGCGATCGCGGTGGCCTTGTCGTGCGGATCAGCATCGAGCAGCGTGGCAAAGCCGTGGGACAGCGCGTCGGCCCCGCTGAATTCGGCATTGGTATAGGTCAGCAGCCGCAGCACATCATCACGCACCGTGCCGCGCCACAAGGCATAGCCCCCCATATCGGGCACGAGCCCCCACTTCAGCTCCATCACCGCCATCCGCGCCTCGGGATGGACCACGCGCAGATCGGCGCCGCTGGCGATCTGCAGTCCGCCGCCAAAACACACCCCGTGCACCGCCGCGATCACCGGGACCGGCAGCTTGCGCCACTGCATCGCCACCTGCTGCGGGAGATTGGCATTGCCGTGGGTGCGGGTGGTCAGCGGTTCGTCGCGGCGGCGGTTCGGATCGCCCATGCTCGACAGGTCAAGCCCCGCACAAAACGAACGCCCCTCGCCCGAAAGCACTACGGCGCGCAGTCCCTTCAGATCGTAGAGGTAATGCCCCGCATCGATCAGCGCGGCGAACATCGCTGGATCGAGCGCGTTCATCTTGTCGGCGCGGATCAGCCGCACCTGCGCCACACCATTATCTTCCAAGGTGATCGAAACACGTTCGTTGGCGGGAAATTCACGCGGCATTGGTCAGATCCTGTGCTTGTGTTCGCGGTTCCTCGCGCAATCGCAGATATGCGTCCAGCGCGAAATTGCCCAGCGGGCCCTCGTCACGGTTCCCTTGAGCTAGCCGGTAGGCCCCTCCAGGAGCTGTTTCCAGCAAGTAGGCACAGCCGAAATGCCTGAGCTTGGCCCTCAGGCGGCTGACGTGGACGGCCAGACTGTTGGTTTCCGGCCTAAACGATAGACGCCAGACCTCTCTTAGCAGGTCTTCGATCGAAACCGGCTGTCCGCGCGCTTCGGCCAGCCGCCAAAGCAGTGCGAACTCGCGCGGGTGCAGACCGACTGGGCGGCGATCGATAATGGCATCGCGCGAGAACAAATCGAGCCGCAGCGGACCCGCCAACGTTTCGCGCGGGAGCATGGCCGTTAGCCGAACGGCCCGCAACTCCAATTCCTCCAATGTTGCGGCACCAACCGCATCACCAAATCCCAGTCGCAACCACTCTGCCCGCTCAGCCGAATCGCCAATGCCAGACAACAAAACTTGCCCGCGTGGCACGCCGGGATGAGCGTGCACCCAAGCCTCTGGCAGCCAGCCTTCGGGCTGGGCCAGCAAAGGCACCCTTCCATCCCAATCGCTCAGGTCGCCCTCTTCTTCGACCAGGCACCAGCCCAGCATGCGCAAATCGCAGCTGGGCGGGGGATGGCCGTTGCAAAGCCACCCAAACCGCCGCAACCCGAATCCCCCAATTAGAGGAAATCAAGCTTGATCACCGCAGCCAGCGTGAATCAATCCGCGTATAGAAATAACAAGTGCAAAGAGCGGAGGATCGTCATGATCAGGCTGCCGTAGTATTCACACCCATGCTTGCCAGGTAGCGACGAACATTGCGCGCGGCCTGACGCAGACGCTGCTCATTTTCCACCATCGCAATGCGGACGAAGCCTTCACCTTCTTCGCCATAACCTACGCCCGGTGCCACCGCGACTTCAGCATGGGTAAGAAGCTGCTTGGAAAACTCCAGACTGCCCATATGTTTCAGCGCAGGTGGCAATGGGGCCCAGGCGAACATCGAGGCCTTGGGCGAAGGGATTTCCCACCCAGCGCGGCCGAAGCTTTCGACCAGCACGTCGCGGCGCTTCTGGTATAGCTCGCGGTTCTTTTCGACGATATCCTGCGGACCGTTGAGCGCGGCGCAAGCCGCCGCTTGGATCGGCGTGAAAGCGCCGTAATCGAGGTAGCTCTTGACCCGCTTGAGCGCGGCCATCAGCCGGGCATTGCCGACCGCGAAGCCGACCCGCCAGCCCGCCATCGAAAAGGTCTTGGACATCGAGGTGAACTCGATCGCCACATCCTTCGCCCCCGGGACCTGCAGGATCGAGACTGTTGGTTGACCGTCGTAGTAGAGCTCGGAATAGGCGAGGTCCGAGATTACCCAGACCTTGTTCTCCTTGGCCCAGGCAACCAGCCGTTCGTAGAACGCAAGGTCGACCGTCTCGGCAGTCGGGTTCGAAGGATAGTTGACGATCAGGATCGAGGGCCGCGGCACGGTGAAGGCCATCGCCCGGTCGAGCGCTTCCCAATAGCGCTCGTCCGGCGTGGTCGGGACCGAGCGGATCGTCGCCCCGGCGATGATAAAACCGAAGGTGTGGATCGGATAGGAGGGATTGGGAGCAAGCACCACGTCGCCCGGTGCGCAGATCGCGGTGGCGAGGCTGGCGAGACCTTCCTTTGAGCCCATGGTCATCACCACCTCGGTCTCGGGATCGACATCGACCCCGAACCGGCGACCATAATAATTGGCCTGGGCCTTGCGCAGCCCGGGGATCCCGGAACTGGCGGAATAGCCATGCGCGTCAGGCTTCTGCGCAACCTCGCACAGCTTATCGATCACATGCGCGGGCGGCGGCAGATTGGGGTTGCCCATTCCCAGGTCGATAATGTCTCTACCGGCGGCGCGTGCTGCGGCCCGCATGCCGTTGACTTCGGCGATGACATAGGGCGGCAGGCGCTTGATGCGGTAGAACTCTTCTTCCATAGGACCTTTTCCGATGATCCGCGCCGGATTTGGCGCGCGGGCCTTATCGGTGAAGCGGCGGCAATGCGCCAGTCCGTTTGAGAAAAATAGCCATGACGCACAACGGAAGGCTCCAAGCGATCCAAGCGTCGAAGGCGTAGAACGTCTCATAAAGCCGGACATCGCCATAAAGCGAGAACAGCGCGAGGTAGATCCGGAAGAACAGCGCGCCGCTGGTTGTCGCCGCCATTAGCAGCATGCACGCCCGGTGCGCCGCGATCCGGCGGCGGCGGATGTGCCACAGGCCAAGGCCAAGCAGCACCAGCCAGACCGCACCCTGCGCGGCAAAGCCCCAGGCCGAAAGCGGCGTCACCGGCGCGACCAGCGCGACCGGGAAGGCCGTAATCCCGGCGATCAAGACATTGAGCGCAGTGGTTCGTCCCGCCAGCCGGTGCCAGCGCGGCTTGCGGCGCAGCAGCAGCGTCAGCGGGATCAGCACCAATGCCAGTCCGCCGGTCATCATATGCAGCGGGAACAGCCAGGGTAACAGCTCTACCTTGACCGCCAGCGCCTCAGGAAAATCATCCACCAACCACGGTGCGCGCAGCGCCTTCCACGCGGTCGAGGCAACAAAAAATCCAATTCCTGCCAGCAGGATCGCGGTAAATACGCGGTTCAAGGGGTGGACAACAGTCTGCCTGTCCGTATCGAGCCGTTCTGAGGGAGACTGCGCCATGAAGTCACTTTTACACACCGCCGCCACTATTGCGATTGGATGTATTGTTACGCTGAGCGCGGTCGCGAGTGCCGCTCCGGCCGCGCGCAGTCCTTACTACGGACGCTGGAAAGTGCACGAGGAGCGACCGGTCTTCACCGCCAAGGGCAAGCTTTACAAGACGATCGACATCGCCCCCTGCGGCAACGATTTCTGCGGGGTGAGCGTGGCCGACAACGGCAAATGCGGGCCGACGCTGTTCCGGTTCTTGGCCAGCCACGCCGATGGCACCACCACCCTGCGCGGCAAAGGCCGGTGGGGTACCGACCGCAAGAACGTGCAGATCGATACCTGGGAAACCGATCCGAGCGAGAATGTCCCCGGCGGCCGGCTGATCAACCTCTATTTGGGTGACGGGCACGATTTCGGCGAGCGCAGCGACAATATGCCGCGCTTCCACGCCGAATATCACCGGAGCGGCGAAGCGCGTTGCAAGGCAGGGTGATTGCCCGCTAGTGGACAGGCGAGGAAGAGGCTAACAGATTGACCGGCCAACGGCAGCCCTGCCGTTGGTGAGGAGCCCGCCCGATGTCCGACCAATATTTCACCCCCGGCCAGGTTCCCGATACACTGGCGCAAGTGCTGAAACTGCCGCTCGATGCCGCGCAGATGCTATTCAAGCAGTTCGGCGGTCAGGGCGGGGCTGCAATGCCGGCCCCCGAAGATCTGGGTCAGTGGGGGGAAGCCGCGCAGAAATTGCAGGCGATGTGGCTGGCGTTCCAGCAGGAGCAGGCCCAGCGGCTGGCGGCTGGCCCATCGGTTGCAGCAGCTGCGCCGCTGCAACTGTTCGAAACGCTGCAGCGCTGGTCCGCCGGATTGCCGCTCGCTCAGCCCGACGCGCAGAAGAAGTTCTGGGAAGACAGTTTGACGCTGTGGCAGACAGTGCTGGGGCAGTACGGGATCGGACCGCAGGCCGGCGAAGCCAGTGCTGGCTCCCCCGAATTGCCGCGCAAGGATCGCCGCTTTGCCGATCCCAAATGGCGCGAGCAGCCTTTCTATGCGCTCGTCCATCAGACTTACCTGTTGCTGGCAGAAAAGGTGCAAGCCATGGCCGAGGAGGCTCCGGCGAACGATCCGGTCAAGCATGAGCAATTGAAATTCGCAGCGCGCACCCTGGTCGAGGCGCTCAGCCCCGCGCATTTCCCGCTGACCAACCCCGCTGTCATGGCCAAGCTGACCGAAACCAAAGGCGAAAGCCTGGTCAAGGGGATGGAGCACCTGCTGGCCGATCTGCGCGCCGGACAGCTTACTCACGTGCAGCCCGGGGCGTTTACCGTGGGGGAAAACATCGCCACCACCCCCGGCAAAGTGGTCCACGAAACCGCGCTTTACCAATTGATCCAGTATTCGCCGACCACCGAGCGCGTGCTGGAAGTGCCGCTGGTGATCTTCCCGCCGTGGATCAACCGCTTCTACATCCTCGATCTGTCACCCCAGAAGAGCTTCATCCGCTGGGCGGTTGAACAGGGCGTCACCGTATTCGTCGTCAGCTGGAAATCCGCCGACGAGACGATCAAGGATGTGCTCTGGGACGACTACATTCGCGCCCAGATCGACGCGATCGACACGGTCCGGGCGCGGCTGGATGTTCCTGCCGTTCACACCATCGGTTATTGCGTGGCCGGGACCACGTTGGCGGCAACGCTGGCGATCCTCGCCCGGCGGGGTGAGGCCGACAAGGTCAAGAGCGCGACCTTCTTTACCGCCCAAGTCGATTTCGAGCTCTCGGGCGAGCTCAAAGTGTTCATCGACGACCAGCAGCTCGCGCTGATCGATCAGCTTTCGCAAGAGACCGGCTATCTGGATGGCCGAGTGATGGCCGCGACCTTCAACCTGCTGCGCGGCAATGATCTGATCTGGTCCTACGTGGTCAAAAATTACCTGCTGGGTGAGGACTATCCGGCTTTCGACCTGCTGCACTGGAACGGCGACGTTACCAACCTGCCGGCCAAATGGCATCAGGCCTATCTGCGCGATCTCTACCGCGACAACCGGCTGGTGGTGCCTGACGCGATGCAGGCCGATGGCACGCCGATCGATCTGACCCGGATCGAAGCCCCGGCCTATATCCAGGCGGGCCGCGAGGATCACATCGCCCCGGCGGCCAGTGTCTGGCGGATGATGCACCATCTGCGCGGGCCGAAGACCTTCCTGCTGGCGGGATCGGGTCACATCGCGGGGGTGGTCAACCCACCGGCAGCCAAGAAATATCAGTACTGGACCAATGCAAATCCGGTCGACAGTTTCGCGGAGTTCGTAGCCGGAGCAAGCGAAACGCCGGGCTCGTGGTGGCCGCACTGGATCGATTGGCTGCGCGGGCAAAACCCTGCCGAGGTCCCTGCCAAAGGCAAGCGTGAGCCGGGTGCGAAGGGCGATTCGGTGATCGAAGATGCTCCTGGGCGCTACGTGATGCTGCGTTAAACGCCTGAATTTCATAGCTATCACCAATTTTTGCTGCACTGCACAAAAAGTTGGTTGACTTCGCAGGTGCAATGCCTATTTTGTGCACTGCAACATAAACCGGTTCGAACAGGTTGGGCCGGTGCTGCGAAGGATTTAGAACGATGGCCACTGCTGCCCCCGTCACTACCCCGGCCGCGAAGAGCGAACCGAAGATCGATCAGGCCAAGGCCGCTGCGGCTGCCGAAAAGGCCTATGCCGAAGCCGCCGCCAAGGTGGAAGCCAAGCCCGAAGCGGTAAAGGCTGAAGCTGCCCCGGCCGTGACCGCACCGGTTGCCAAGGTCGCCGCTGCGAAGGCACCTGCAGCCGCCAAGACCGCTGCTGCCAAGCCGGTTGCCAAGAAGGCGGCTGCGCCCAAGGCCACCAAGAAGGCCGCGACCAAGACTGTCGCCACGCCGAAGAAGATTACCAAGAAGACTGCTGCCAAGAAGGTGATCAAAGCTGCGGCCAAGCCCGCTGCTCCGGTCGCCACTCCGACCATCACCAAGATCAAGGACACCATCATGACCAAGACCACTGCAACCGCCACCGATTTCACCGCCAAGGTTCAGGAAGTGGCCGCCGACGCGCAGACCCGCGCCAAGGCTGCTTTCGAAAAGGGCCAGGTCCTGTTCGCCGATGCCGGCGAATTCACCAAGGGCAACGTTGAAGCCCTGGTCGAATCGGGCAAGATCCTAGCCGCTGGCCTGCAGGAAGCCGGCAAGGACTATGTCGCCGAAGCCAAGACCGCGCTTGAAACCGTTCAGGCCGATGTCAAGGAACTCGCTGCCGTCAAGTCGCCGACCGATTTCTTCAAGCTGCAGGGCGAAATCCTGCGCCGCAACTTCGACGCTTCGGTGGCTTCGGCTTCGAAGCACTCGGAGCGCGCCGTGAAGCTGGCCAACGATGCTTTCGCGCCGATCTCGACCCGCGTCAGCCTCGCGGTCGAGAAGGTCAAGCAGGCCGCCTAAGGCGCCGCTTGCCGCGCTGACGGGTGGCCCCCTCTCCCTTGCCGCCCGTCGCGCCATCGATCCGGACCGGATAGCCCCGCGCTATCCGGTCCTTTTGGTTTTTGGCGCGGGTGTTTCTTTGTCGAATGCGCCAAACACCTCCGCGTTTGGCTTGCGGCACCAGCCCACTCCCCCGCCGTGAGGCGGACTAGAGACTCAACACTTGTCCTTTACCCCTTCGATGCGATATTTCCCCCCGATGCACGCTGACCGCCTCTTGCTGAGCGGCGCTTTCCGCGCCGCCGATCCGTCCGACGGGGACGGCGCGGGTCCCGGCGATTCGGGTCAGGTCGGCTTGGCCACCAAGACCAAGGCCAAGCCCAAGAAGCCCAGCATGTTCAAGGTGTTGATGCTGAATGACGATTACACCCCGATGGAATTCGTGGTGATGGTGCTGAAGCGCTTCTTCGGAATGGACCTTGAGCAAGCGACCCGGGTAATGCTCCACGTTCATCAGCGCGGCGTCGGCGTTTGCGGGATTTTCCCGTACGAGATCGCCGAGACCAAGGTGAACCAGGTGATGGACTTCGCCAAGCAGAACCAGCACCCGCTACAATGCACGCTGGAGAAGGCTTGAACGAGCGGCTGGGCTAGCCCACCGCAGTCCCCAGCAGGCTTCCGATAGCGAAAGTTGCCGCCATCGCCAGTGCGCCCCAGAACGCCACGCGCAACACCCCTTTGCTGACCGGTGCTCCACCCGCCTTCGCTCCTACCGCGCCCAGCACCATCAGGAATACCAAAGCCGCCAACGAGACCCACAGCGGCATTGCGGCCAGCGGAAGCAACATGGCCGTGATCAAAGGCAGCGCAGCACCAACCGAGAAAGTCAGTGAAGAAGCCAGTGCCGCCATTAGCGGCTTGGCCCGCAGCGCTTCGCCCAGCCCCAATTCGTCGCGGGCATGGGCCCCTTCGGCATCGTGAGCCATCAGCGCGGCTGCGACCTGGCCGGCCAGCTCAGCATCCAGCCCGCGCTGCCGATAGATCTGGGTCAGCTCAGCCAGTTCGAACTCGGGTTGCTCGATCAGTTCAAGCCGCTCGCGCGCCAGATCGGCAGCTTCGGTATCGGCCTGGCTCGAAACCGAGACATATTCGCCTGCCGCCATCGAGAGCGCGCCGGCCACCAGACCGGCAATCCCCGCCACCATGACTTCTCCCTTGGTCGAAGCCGCAGAGGCAACACCGACGATCAAGCTGGCGGTCGAAACGATCCCGTCATTCGCGCCCATCACGGCGGCCCGCAGCCAGCCGATCCGATCCAACAGATGGCGCTCGGGCGGCTTTCCGGTGATAGGTTCCATGCGAAAAGACCCTTTCGAGCAGGCTTGTCGCCGCCTTATGGACTCTAATCGCTGCGGGCAATGATCCCGATCAATGCCATTTGCGCTTTCACCGCGCGGATCGCACAGTTAAGGGCAGCCAAGACAGGTGCGATCGGACCCAATTTGAAACTCCTCCCCGCCATTGATCGCTACATCCTGCGGCTGGTGCTGATGCCGATGGGGGCGGTGTTCCTGATCGCTGCGTCGCTGCTGGTGCTCGACAAAATGCGCAAGCTGTTCGATTTCGTGGCGATCGAGGGCGGGCCGGTGACGATCGTGTTCAAGATGCTCGCCAATCTGCTGCCCGAATATGCAAGTCTGGCGATCCCGCTTGGGCTGATGCTGGGCATCCTGTTCGCGTTCCGCAAACTGGCGGTCACCAGCGAGCTCGATACCATGCGCGCCGTGGGGATGAGCTATACTCGGCTGCTGCGGATGCCCTATCTGATCACGATCATCTTGGCCGGGGTTAATCTGCTGATCGTTGGCTATGTCCAGCCCACAGCGCGCTATGCCTACGAACGGCTCAATTTCGAGCTGACTTCAGGCGCACTCGGTGCTGCGATCAAGGTGGGTGAATTCACCACGGTGAAAGACCGGATGGCGCTGCGGATCGAGCAGAGCGAGGACGAAGGGCGGCGGCTAATCGGGATCTTCGCGCGGATCAAGGACGAGGGCGGCCGGGTGCTGACGATCTCCGCGCGCGAGGGGCGCTTCCTGGCGCTCAAGGAAAACCGCGACACCATCGTCTTCCGGCTGGTCGACGGGCAAATCGTGCAGGATGAGCCGGGCCAGACCGCGCGGGTACTCAATTTTGAGCAGAACGATCTGCCGATCCCGCTGGGTGCGGTCGAAAAATTCCGCGCCCGCGGCGGCAAGGAGCGCGAATGGGTATTGCCCGAACTGCTTGAGATCGGTTGGGCGAAGGAAACGCCAGCTGATCTGCGTGCGCAAAGTCGGGCCAGCCTGAATTTCCGGCTGGTTGAGGTGGCGATGATGCTGCTCTTGCCGCTGCTGGCAGTGGCGCTGGCGATTCCACCCAAGCGCTCGACCTCCGGGCTCGGGATCTTCGTGTCCATCGTGCTGGTGGTGGCCTATCATAAGGTCAATGAATACGGCGCGGCGATCTCGGCGCTGGGCAAGGTCTCACCGTTCCTGATCCTGTGGGGGCCGTTCGTGATCTTCGCGGCGCTGATCGTATGGATGTACTGGCGGGTCGCTTACGTGCCCGGAGGGCAAGCGATCGGTGCGCTGGAACGGTTCGCGGCGGTGGCGGGTGCGCGGGTTCGCAAGCTGTTCGTGCGGCAGGTGCTGCGGAGCGAGAGCGCCTGATGCGGCTGGAATTCTTCCCCTCACGCACGCTAACATTCTATCTCGCCAAGCTGTTCGCGGTGCGGATCCTGGCGGTGTTGCTAGCGCTGATCGTGGTGCTGCAAACGCTCGACCTGCTCGGGGAAAGCGGCAAGATTCTGGCCGTGCCCGGTAACGGCCAGGGCGATATCCTGCGTTACATCGGCTTTCGCACCCCACAGCTGGTCGCGATGTTCCTGCCCTATTCGGTGCTGCTGGCGACGATCGTCACCCTCGCGACACTCAACCAGAACAGCGAAGTGATCTCGATGAAGGCGGCGGGCCTTTCGGCGCATCAGGTGCTCGCGCCGCTGTTTTTTGTCTCGGCCGTGGTGGCGCTGGCGAGCTTTACTTTCAACGAGCGCGTGGTGGTCCGTTCCACCGCGACGCTCAAGGCCTGGCAAAAGGCCGAGTACAAGGCGGTCCCGGCTGACTCGTCGGTGCGCAACGACGTGTTCTTGCGCGATGGACCCAACATTCTGGCAATTGGCGTGCTGACTGGCGAAGGCGCGGCGATGCGGATGGAGAATGTCAGCTGGTACCGCCGCGATGGGGAAGGCAAGGTCACCCAGCAAATCCGCGCCGCGCGCGCCAGTTATGCCAGTCCCGGCTGGCGGCTGGAGGAGGCAACCCAGTTCGATGTCGCGGCGGCGATGGCCCAGCCGATCGGCTCGATCGTGCTGGCCAAGGGAGTGACCCCGGCGCAGGCCGCACTCGGCAAAATCGATCCCGACGCGCAGGACGTGTTCACCTTGCGCCGCACGATTCAGGCGATGCAGGCCGCCGGGCGGCGCACTGGCGAGTTGGAGGGCAAGTGGTGGCACAAGTTCGCCGGCCCGCTGGCGGCGCTCCTGATGCCGCTGCTCGGCGCGGTTTCGGCCTTCGGCCTCGCCCGATCGGGCCAGCTGCTGCTGCGCGCGGCGATTGGCATGGGGCTCGGATTCACCTATTTCGTGGTCGACAACGCCGCGCTCTCGATGGGCAGTTTCGGCGGCTACCCCCCGATGATCGCCGCTTGGGCCCCGTTTCTGCTCTTCGCGCTGATCGGCGAAACGGTGCTGATCCGGAGCGAGGAGTAGCGCTTCAGCGCGCGCCCATCGTGCTCTGCACCAGCCGCGCCACGAGCGGCCACAGCCCCGGGTAGTTCGCCCCCCGATAGGTCGATTCCGCGCCCAGCTCCCTGCTCAGCCGTCGATGGGCTTCGGGGTAGGAGTGATAGGGCATCGAAGGCAGCAGGTGGTGCAGCGCGTGGTAGCGCAGGCCGACCGGGGCCCAGAGCTCGGCCCAAATCCCCGGCGGGGGGACGTTGACGGAGTCGAGATACTGCGCGGTGACGGTCATCGGCTCACCCTCATTGATCCACAGGTGCGCCACCAGTGTGCGGACCTGATTGAGCACCGCAGTGAGTGAAACCACCGCTAGGCCGATGGCGAGCGGGCGCCAGTCCCACAGCCAGGCGCTTGCCAGCAGGAACCAAGACCAGACCGCGACGCCCAGCTCTTGCCAGAAGACCTGGCGCTTGAACTCACCCTCAGCCGGGCGGCGGCGGAAAGCGGGGTTGATCGAGAGCGAGGAGGCCCGCTCCCATAGCAGCCGGCGCACCGGCGGGATTACCGCGCCCAGCGGCACCAGCAGCGCCGAGCGGATCAGCAGACCCAGCGGGAGGAATATCGCCGAAAGCAGGAATACCGGGAGGGTCCAGGGCTTCATCAGCCCGAGCGGCAGGTACTCAGGGTCCTCTGCCGTGCCATAACGGGTGCGGGCATGGTGCAGGGTGTGGACATTCTCATACATCAGCGAGGGGATCAGCATCGGGATGCCGACCAGCGCATTCCAAGCCAGCCGGAAGCCCGGCAGCGCGGTGCGGTGAATGTGCGTCAGCTCATGAATGAACAGCAGCGCGCGATAGAGTGCAAGCGAGGCGAAGACACCCGAGGCCAGCGCCAGCCAGCCGTTATCGAGCAGGATCGCCCCGGCCAGACCGGCATAACCCAGTGCCGCCGAGATCAGCATATCGGGCCAGAAAATACTGCCCTTGGCCGTCATCAGATCACGCGTCAGCTCCACCGCGCCGCGCAGCATCTTCATATCGTCCGGCACGCCCGCAGCTTTCGCTCGGGCCTCAACGGGCAGGTCGATGGCTTCGTGGGCAGTCATTCGCAGGCGTTCCGGATTGCAGGGAGTTCTTGGCTTTGGCCCCGGGCCATAGCATAGGCGGGGCCGTTAGGGAGCAACAAAGGCAAGACTGTGGCCAGCACCGATATCGTGATCACCCAGGTTGAAAGCAAGGCCGAGCGCGCGGCTTTTGTCGATCTGGCCTATAGCATGAATGCCGATGACCCCAACTGGGTCCCGCCGCTGCGGATGGAAGCGTTGGAGCTGGTCGATCCGGCCAAGAATCCATTCTTTGGGCACGCCACGGTGCAGCTGTTCATGGCGCATCGCGGCGGCCAGCCGGTCGGGCGGATTTCGGCACATATCGATCATCTGGCAGTGGCCCAGCCACCGGAACAGGGCATGGGGCCGGGCACCGGCAACTGGGGCCTGCTTGAGGCAGCGGACGAGGCGGTGGCGGCGGCACTAATCGCCCGCGCCGAGGCTTGGCTGCGCGAACAGGGAATGACCCGCGTGCTCGCTCCGCTCTCGCTGTCGATCTGGGAAGAGCCGGGCCAACTGATCAAAGGTTTCGACCATCCGCCCACCGTGATGATGGGCCACCAGCCCGAGCGCTATCGGGGCTATATCGAGCGCCAAGGCTATACCTTTGCCAAAGCGCTCAAGACCTACGAACTCGACATCGTCAAAGGCTTTCCACCGCTGATCCAGCGGATCGTTCAGTCGGGTGAGCGCAACGCCAAGATCCGGATCCGCAATGTCGACAAGAGCAAGTTCGATGCCGAGGCTGCGCTGATCCTGCACATCCTCAACGATGCCTGGTCGGACAATTGGGGCTTCGTGCCCTTCACCGACCGCGAGATCGCCTATGCCGGCAAGAAGTTCAAACCGATCGTCCGCGAAGACCTGATCATGGTGGCCGAGTATGAAGGCGAGCCGGTGGCCTTCATGATGACCCTGCCCAACCTCAACGAAGTGCTTGCGCCGATGAAAGGCAGCCTGTTTCCGTTCAACTGGGCCAAGCTGCTGCTGTGGCTGCGCAAGCCCTCAACGCAGACCATGCGGGTGCCGCTGATGGGCGTTGTCAAGGCGCACCAGGGCGGGCGGCTCGCCAGTCAGCTGGCTTTCATGATGATCGAATATATCCGCCGCAACGCTACCGCGAACTACGGCGCGGTGCGCGGCGAAATCGGCTGGGTGTTGGATGACAACCAGGGCATGAACGCAATTGCTGAAGCGATCGAGAGCACGGTCAACAAGGAATACTGGATTTACGCCAAGCCGTTGTAATTGCGTACTGACTCCAGCTTGATCGAGGCTGTCCGAGCGCGCACAAGCAGGGCTAAACAGGGAGCCAAGCAAATCGCCGACCAGCCGACCTTGCCGCAATCGCATGATCTACCCGAAGTGCCGCGCGTGCTGGCCGAGCAGGAAGTGCGGATGGTTTCGGCGCTGGTGCTGCTGCTGGGCGTCGGGCTGTTTCTGGCGCTGCCCTTCGTGCTGTCGATCGGCGCGGTGGTGTTCCTGCCGTTTGTGGCAGGGATCTTCCTTTCGATCCTGCTCTCACCGATCGCCAATCGGCTGATCCGCTGGCGGATTCCGGCGATGTTGGCATCGTTGCTGGCGATCGCGGGGTTCTTTCTGGTGCTGGTGCTGGTGCTAGGGCTGATCCTGCAGCCCGCGCTCGATACGTTCGACCGCGCACCACAGATGATCGCCAAGATCCAGGCCGAGATCACTCAGCTGCGCGGCAATCTTGATTGGCTCAACGATCTCAATCGGCAATTGGCGCGGCTTTCGGGCCGCACCCCCAGCCGCGAAGTGGTGATCGCCGCGCCCAGCGTGCTCGAACAGGTCGCTTTCGCCACGCCGACCGTGCTGCTGGAAATGCTGCTGACCCTGCTGGTGACCTTCTTCATGTTGACCGGGATGGCCCGGCCGCGCCAATCGGCGCTACTCGATCGCGCCTCGCGCCAGACCACCCGCAAGGCCTCACAAATCCTGCGCGCGGTCCAGGGCCGGGTCGGGACCTACATCGTCACGGTGACGCTGATCAACACCGGGGTCGGCGCGATTGTGGCCACGGGCGCGTGGATGTTCGGCCTCGAAGCCCCGATCATGTGGGGCGGGCTGGCGGCGGTGCTCAATTTCCTGCCCTATGTTGGCCCCTTGGTGATGATCGCCGCACTGACTTTGTTCGGACTGGGCACGCAGGATTCGGCGTTGGTAGGCCTGCTGCCCGCGCTGGCCTTTACCGGGCTGCATGCGGTCGAATCGAACGTGGTCACCCCGGCGGTGCTGGGCGCACGCTTCACCATGAACCCGGTGCTGATCCTGTTTTCGATCAGTTACTTTTCATGGATCTGGGGCGTTGCCGGAGCGCTGCTGTCGATCCCGATCCTCCTGACGTTGAAGGCGCTGTTCGAACATGTCGGCACGCCCAACCTGATCGGCTTCATCTTCGGCGAGCCGCTGTTTGCGCTGCCGGAGCATGAGGATGGGGCTTAACGCCTAATTGGGGTTCGCGCAGAGAGCGCAGAGGGCCGCAGAGGTGTAGCGCTTGCGGCGAAGCCGCTTTCTTTCAAACTTTCCGTTTGGCGATCCATTGAGTTCAAGGCCCATTGCCTGCCGCGCAAAGCAACAACTTTGCGTCCCTCTGCGCTCTCTGCGCGAACCTCTTTACCCCTTTCTTGAGCCCCTATTCCTTGGCCCGATCAACCGCCGTTGTCGCCGCAACATCCATCGTCACGTTGCCCAGGGTGCGCATGATATCGGGCAGCATTTCAACCGCAACCAGCAGCGCCAGCGGTTCGATCGGCACCCCCATCGCCATGGCGATCGGACCGACTGAGACCACGAAACTGAGCGTGCCGGGCAGCGAGACCGAGCTGAGCGAGACCAGGAACGCCACCGCCACCCCGGCGGCCAGCGCCAGCGGACTCAGCGGCACGCCCATGAGGTGCGCGGCGTAGATCGCCACCCCCATATTCATCGCCGGGCTGGTCGCGCGGAAGATCGCCACCGCCAGCGGCAGCACGAAATCGGCGGTCGAATCGCGCACGCCCATCTTGTGCGAAGCAGCGAGCATCGCGGGCAGGCTGGCGAGCGAGCTTTGGGTTGAGATCGCCACGGCGTGGACCGGCAACATGGCGCGCGAAAACGACCCAAGACTTTGCCCGCCCTTGGTCAGCGCGAGCGCATAACCAGCCAGCAGCACTACAAATCCACCCGTGCTGACGATCAGGATGTAATGCGCGAGGCCGCCGATCGCCTCGGCCCCGCTGTGCGCGCCGAGCGCAATCGCGAGTCCGAGCACGCCGATGGGGGCAATCATCAGCACCCAGCCGACCACCACCATCATCGCCGCCGCCAGCCCTTCGAACACCAGAGTCAGCTGAGCGCGCGGCGCAGCGGCAATCCGCGTGGCGGCGAGCGCGAACAGCGCGGTGAACAGCACCACCGGCAGCATCGCCGAACTGGCGGCAGCGGCGAAAATATTGTCAGGCACCATCGCGGTAAGGATTTCCCAGAAGCCCGGCACCTCGGAAGCTGCTGCAGACCCGCCGCGCATCGCCCCAGCCGCGCCGGCGGGAATCGGGAACAGCGCCAGTAGTCCGGGGATCAGCAGCGCGGCCATCGTCCCGCTGAACAGCAGAACCACCACAAACAGCCCCACCGCGCGCCGCGCCAAAGCCCCGCCGTTTGCTGCGGCCAGGGTTTGCGAAATGCCGGTAAAAACGAGGCCGATCACCAGCGGCAGGATCGTCAGCTTGAGCGCACTGAGCCAGACGCCGCCGATCTTCTCTGCCGCCGTCACAAACGCGGCCATTGCGGCATTACCCTGCACCGCGATCCCGATCACAAAGCCCAGCACCAGCGCGGCAAAGGTCAGCGCGGCAGGAACCTTGATTTCGGGAAAGCCGGACTTGGCTGGCTGGTCAGTCATCGGCATCCCCTGCAACGTGCTTTGAAAGCGTGACATTAGCGGCATTCGGCGGCATGGCAATTTCCGCAAAGACATGCGGGTATGGGGCGCAAATGGGACGGCAATTTTTCGGTACAGACGGGATTCGTGGGCGCACCAATGGCACGGTGATGACCGCTGCGACCGCGATGAAGGTCGGCCAGGCGGCGGGCCGCCACTTCCTACGCGGCGCGCACCGCCACCGGGTGGTGATCGGCAAGGATACGCGGCTTTCGGGCTATATGCTCGAATCGGCGCTGGTTGCGGGGTTTACCTCGGTGGGGATGGATGTCGTCTTGCTCGGCCCGATGCCCACCCCGGCGGTGGCGATGCTGACGCGCGAGATGCGCGCCGACGTGGGCGTGATGCTCTCGGCCAGCCACAACCCTTACGAGGACAACGGTATAAAACTGTTCGGCCCCGACGGGTTCAAGCTCTCCGATGAGGCCGAACTGGCGATCGAGGCGCTGCTCGGGCAGGAACTCGATCTCGCCGCCGCCCCGCAGATCGGCCGGGCGCGGCGGATCGAGGATGCGCGCGGGCGCTATATCCACGCGATCAAGGGCAGCCTGCCCGACAACGTGCGGCTCGATGGCCTCAAAATCGTGGTCGATTGCGCCAACGGCGCGGCCTATCAGGTTGCCCCTTCGGCCTTCTGGGAATTTGGCGCGGAAGTGATCGCAGTCGGCGTCGCGCCCAACGGCACCAATATCAATGACAAGGTCGGCTCAACGCACCTCGATCTGATCAAGGAGACCGTCGTCGCCAGCGGTGCGGACATCGGGATCGCGCTCGATGGCGATGCCGACCGGCTGATCGTGGTCGATGAGATGGGCCAGACCGTCGATGGCGACCAGATCATGGCGCTGATTGGCAGCCAGTGGGCAGCGCAAGGGCGTTTGAAGGGCGGCGGGGTGGTCGCGACGGTTATGTCGAACCTCGGGCTCGAACGGTTCCTGCAAGGACAGGGGCTTGAGCTGATCCGCACCAAGGTGGGCGACCGCCACGTGCTCGAAGCGATGAAGGCTGGCGGCTACAACGTCGGCGGCGAGCAATCGGGGCATATGATCTTGCTCGACCACGCCACCACGGGCGACGGCACAGTCGCCGCGCTGCAGGTGCTCGCCGCGCTGGTCCAGTCGGGCAAGCTCGCGAGCGAGCTGCTCCACCTGTTCGATCCGGTGCCGCAGCTCTTGAAGAACGTGCGATTTGCGGGCGGCAAGCCGCTGGAAGATGCGCGGGTCAAGGCCTGCATGGCCGAGGCTGAGGCCGCGCTGGCGGGTAAGGGCCGCCTCGTCATCCGCGCTTCGGGCACCGAACCGGTGATCCGGGTCATGGCTGAAGGCGACGACGCCGCGCAGGTCGAGGAAGTGGTCGCAACGATCTGTGCGGCCGTAGCGGCAGTCGTCTGATGCTGGATATGCGCCCCGATTGCGAGCGTTGCGGCGCGGACCTCCCGGCTGAAGCCCCCGGTGCCTTCATCTGTTCGTTCGAATGCACCTTCTGCGCCGAATGCGCCGATGCGCTCGACGATCGCTGCCCCAATTGCAGCGGCGAACTGATGGACCGGCCGACCCGGGCCAAGGCGCTGCATGCCAAGTATCCGCCCAGCACAACTCGGAAATTCAAATCCTAGTCCCGTTCGTTTCGAGCGAAGTCGAGACACCATAAGCTGCGTTCGGTGTCTCGACTTCGCTCGACACGAACGGAGGTGGTTTGCATAAGCGCATTATGACCAAGCCGCCCCGCATCCTCATCATCGCCGGCTCTGATAGCTCTGGCGGCGCGGGGATTCAGGCCGACATCAAGACCGTCACCATGCTCGGTGGCTATGCCATGACCGCAATCACCGCGATCACCGCGCAGAACACGCTGGGTGTGAGTGCGGTCGAAGTATTGTCGCTCGAGTTGGTGGTGGCTCAAATCGATGCCTGCCTGAGCGACATCGGCGCGGACGCGATCAAGATCGGGATGCTCGGATCGGCGGAGATCGCCCAAGCTGTCGCCGACTGGCTGGAAAGCGTGACTGCACCAATGGTGTTCGACCCAGTGATGGTCGCCACCAGCGGCGCGGCACTGGCCGATGCCGAGACCATCGCGGCCTTCGAGCGGCTGATGTCGCTGGCCACGCTGACCACGCCAAATGTCCCCGAGCTCGAAGCGCTGGGCGGCCACACGGCGATGGCGGCCCGCGGGATCGCCTACCTGGCCAAGGGCGGCGATGCCGAAGGTGCGGTGCTGGAAGACCGACTATGCCAGCCGGGTCAACTGGACCGCGTCTGGCAGGCACCGCGTATCGAGACCCGCCACACCCACGGCACCGGCTGCACCCTCGCCAGCGCGATTGCGATTGGGCTGGGTGCAGGCTTGCCGCTTGAAACAGCGATCGAGCGAGCCCGCCAATTCGTCCGCGCCGCGCTCCGCTCCGCACCAGGGTTTGGCGCGGGGCATGGTCCATTGGGGCACGCGGCGGTGCGTCAGAGCTCGTAAAACTCCACCACCTTGGCCCAGGCCTCGTCGGCCGTTTCCACCCAGTGGAACAGGTTCAGGTCTTCGAAGTTGATCACGCCTTCTTCGGCCAAGGCCTGGAAGTTGACCACCCGGTTCCAGAACTCCTTGCCGAACAGCAGGATCGGGATCGGCTTCATCTTGCCGGTCTGGATCAGCGTCAGCAGCTCCATGAATTCATCGAGCGTGCCAAAGCCGCCGGGGAACACCGCAACCGCTTTGGCGCGGAGCAGGAAGTGCATCTTCCGCAGCGCGAAGTAGTGGAACTGGAACGACAGGTGCGGGGTGACGTAGGTGTTTGGCGCCTGCTCATGCGGGAGCACGATGTTCAGTCCGATCGATTCGGCCCCGACATCCTGCGCGCCGCGGTTGGCCGCCTCCATGATCGACGGGCCGCCACCCGAGCAGATCACAAACTGGCGCATGCCTTGTTCGACAATCGCGCATTCGCTGGCGATCCGCGCGAGCGCACGGGCTTCGTCATAATACTTGGCATTGGCCGCCAGCCGCTCAACCACCGCCTGCCGCTCGGGCGTGGTCGCCGCCTTGCGCGCGGCTTCGACGGCCTCCGGCGCGGGAATCCGGGCTGAGCCATAGCAGACCAGCGTCGAGCCGATCTTGGCCTCTTCCAGCAGCATCTCGCACTTCAGGAGCTCGAGCTGAAACCGCACCGGGCGCAGTTCTTCGCGCAGCAGGAAATCGGTATCGCGATAGGCGAGGCGGTAAGCCGGGTCCTGCGTCTGCGGCGTGGTATGCGGCGCGGCCTCGGCAAAGGCGGCTTCCTGTTCGGCCTTGTAGAAACGGCGGCGGTGGAGGCGCTTGTCCTGCGATTCGGTCATTGAGAATCCTTCATTTCCGCGAGTCGCGGGGAGCTGTTTGATAGAGCACATCCTCGAAGCGCCTTGCCAACACCGCTTCCGGTCATGCGCAGGCCAAAGCAGTGCGAGGCGAAGCTAGCAGGTTGCGGCGATGTAGGAAAATGGATGCCCGACAAGGATTCGAACCTTGATTGACGGAGTCAGAGTCCGCTCTCTTACCATTAGAGGATCGGGCAACAGCGCGCGCCTCTAGGGCGGAAGCGAGATTCGGTCAACCCGCACTCTTGCCCTATGCGCCGCATCGGTTTAGCTTGACGGTCAGGTTCCCACTGCACCTCAGTGGGCAGAACGATAAAGAGTAACAATGACCATGGCGGACGATCATCCGCCGGCGATGCGCGAGGAGACTGGCAGCAGGTTCGAAGAGCAGCCCGACCGGCCCGCGGCGCCCGCACCCGGCGCCCCTTCGTACCTCAGACGCTTCGCGCCCGGCGACCAGCCAGCCCCTCCCGAGGCGCGGTTTGCGCCGGTCTGCGCCTCGCCCCGACAGGCCTTTGCCGCAATCGATCTTGGCACCAACAACTGCCGTCTGCTGATCGCGCGGCCGCAGGGCCCCAACTTCGTGGTGATCGATGCTTTCAGCCGGGTCGTGCGGCTGGGCGAAGGCCTGGCCCAGACCGGGCGGCTGAGCGATGCGGCGATGGAGCGGACCATGGCGGCGCTCCACGTTTGCGCCGACAAGCTCAAGCGCCGCAATGTCCACTTGGCCCGCTCGGTCGCGACCGAAGCCTGCCGCCGCGCCGAGAATGGACCCGAATTCATCGAACGCGTGCGCCGCGAAACCGGGGTCGCGCTCGATATCATCAGCGCCAAGGAAGAGGCGCGATTGGCGGTGATGGGTTGCCATCTGATGCTGGAAGCCGGCGAAGGCCCTTCGCTGATTTTCGACATCGGCGGCGGCTCGACCGAACTGATCCTGATCGACAACCGCCCCGGCCAGCCGATCCAGATTCGCGATTGGCAATCGGTGCCGTGGGGCGTGGTCTCGCTCACCGAAACCTGCGGCCGCGAGGGGCCGGAACCGCAAGACCGCGCGGCGCGCTATGCCAAGATGCTCGATCTGGTGCGCGGCAGTCTGGCGGATTTCTCGGCCCGGATCGAACCGGCGCGCGGCGAGACCGGCCCCGGGCGTGAGCTGCGGCTGCTCGGCACCAGCGGCACGGTCACCACGCTCGCCAGCCTGCACCTGCGCTTGCCGCAATACGATCGCCGCGCGGTTGACGGCCTGCTGGTGCAGAGCGCCGATATGCGCGCGATCTGCCAGGGGCTGGCGCACATGGCCCCGCGCGAGCGGCAGGCCCAGCCCTGCATCGGCCGCGAACGCAGCGAGCTGGTGGTGGCCGGCTGCGCGATTCTGGAGACGATCCTCGATCTGTGGCCCGCCGACCGGCTGGGCGTGGCCGACCGCGGCATTCGCGAGGGCATCCTGCGGAGCATGATGGCCGCCGAGGGCAATGCAGAACGCAGTCTGGCGGCATTGCGTGAGGCGCGCCGCGAAGCGCGGACGGGGGGCGGACATGTCCCGCTCGGGTAAGGATCCTGACCAACGGCTGCGCTCCAACAAGAAGCGCAGCGCCAGTTCGGCGAGCTGGCTGCGGCGGCAGCTGAACGATCCCTATGTGCGCGAGGCCAAGGCAGCGGGCTATCGCAGCCGCGCCGCGTTCAAGCTCAAGGAACTGGACGACAAATACGCGCTGATCCGCAAGGCCAGCCGCGTGGTCGATCTGGGCATCGCACCGGGCGGGTGGAGCCAGGTGGTGCGCGCGGTCAACCCCAAGGCGGCGGTCGTGGGCATTGACCTGTTGCCGACCGATCCGCTCGAAGGCGTGACGATCTTCCAGATGGATTTCCTCGCCGACGAGGCCCCGGCGGCGCTGGAAGAAGCGCTCGATGGCCCGCCCGATCTGGTCCTGTCCGACATGGCTGCCAACACCGTGGGTCACAAACAGACCGATCACCTGCGCACCATGGGCCTGGTCGAGGCGGCGGCGCAGTTCGCGATCGAAACATTGAGCCCGGGCGGAGCCTTCGTGGCCAAGGTCTTCGCCGGGGGGACCGATCAGGAGCTGCTGGCCGTGCTGAAGCGCAATTTCACCAGCGTCAAACACGCCAAACCGCCCGCCAGCCGCAAGGATTCGTCCGAATGGTACGTGATCGCGCAGGGTTTCAAGGGCAATCCTTCCCTTTAGGGGAGTCGCAGACGGCGCGCAGCGCCAACGGGGACCATGCGCAGCATGGTGGAAGGGCTCGCGCGAGTACTCCTGAGGGGTAATTCGAACTCAGCGCTGGGTCGGCGTTGGGCGGCCACGAAACCTTGGGAGTACTCGCGCGAGCCCCTCCCCCACCTTCGGTGGGCCCCCTCCCCTGAAGGGGAGGAAGTTTGCCTACTTCTTCTCAGCCGGAGCCGCTGCACCCGCAGCCGGGGGCGCACCCGCGGCAGGAGCCGCCGGCAGCGCCAGGCTGGAGCCCTGCGAGTTGAGGTAAACCATCAGGTTCGCCCGCTCTTGCGCGTCGGACAGGCCAGCGAAGCTCATCTTGGTGCCGGCGGCGAACTTCTTGGGGCTCTTGAGCCAGGCATCCATATTGGCCCAGTCCCAATTGCCGCCGTGGCCAGCAAGATCGGGCGAGAAGGCAAACCCGCCGCGGCCCTTGCCGATCGCTTCGCCCATAACCCCATGCAGGTTCGGCCCGATGCCGTTGGCCCCGCCGGCATTGATCGTGTGGCACGAGGCGCACTTCTTGAAAGTCGCTTCGCCCTTGGCGGCGTCGGCGCTGGCGAGCAGCGTTTCGATCGGCACGGCAGCTTCCGCCCCGCCTTCGCCTTCTCCGACCACGCCCGCGATGGCATAGCCCATCTTTTCGGGGCGGTGCGGCTTGTCGGCCTTGAAATAGTGGCCCGAAATGCTGGCCACGCCCAGCGCGACAACGCCTGAAAACAGCGTCCAGCCAGCGATCGTATTGAAGCGGTCGTCCATCGAAAGGCCCCGTTGGGAAAAGCACCGAAAGGTTCGCGCGCCGCTCTAGTGTCGCGCCTCAAACAGTGCAAGCCCTCCCGAGTGCAACAACCATTGCGGCGCGCGCACTTGCGGCTTAGCCATGGTGGATGTTTTCATCGCTTCTGATCGCCAACCGCGGCGAGATCGCCTGCCGCATCATCCGCACCGCCCGCGCGATGGGGATTCGCACGATTGCGGTCTATTCCGACGCCGATGCCAAGGCGCTGCACGTGCGCCAAGCCGATGCGGCGGTGCATATCGGGCCGAGCCCGGCGCGCGAATCCTATCTGGTGGGCGAGAAGATCATCGCCGCCGCCAAGGCCAGTGGGGCGGAGGCGATCCATCCGGGCTACGGCTTTCTCAGCGAGAATGCCGAATTCGCGCAAGCCGTGATCGACGCCGGGCTGATCTGGGTCGGGCCGAACCCCGCCAGTATCACCGCGATGGGGCTGAAGGACGCGGCGAAGAAGCTGATGGCTGCTGCGGGCGTGCCCGTGACCCCCGGCTATATGGGCGAGGATCAGGACCCGGTGCATCTGGCGCACGAAGCCGCGCAGATCGGCTATCCGGTGCTGATCAAAGCGGTGGCCGGCGGCGGCGGCAAGGGGATGCGGCTGGTTGAGACGGCCGGGGACTTCGCCGATGCGCTCGCCTCATGCCAGCGCGAGGCGGCCTCTTCGTTCGGCAACGACCACGTGCTGATCGAGAAATATATCCAGCGGCCTCGCCATATCGAGGTGCAGGTGTTCGGCGACAGCCACGGCAATGTCGTCCACCTGTTCGAACGCGACTGCTCGCTCCAGCGCCGCCACCAGAAGGTGATCGAGGAAGCCCCCGCGCCGGGGATGGACGAAGCGACCCGCGCCGAGCTGTGCGCGGCGGCGGTGCGCGCGGCAAGGGCGGTGGATTACGTGGGCGCGGGGACGATCGAATTCATCGCCGATGCGAGCGAGGGGCTGCGGGCCGACCGGATCTGGTTCATGGAAATGAACACCCGGCTGCAGGTCGAACACCCGGTGACCGAGGAGATCACCGGGGTCGATCTGGTGGAGTGGCAGCTGCGGGTGGCGAGCGGGGAGGCGTTGCCGCTGAAGCAGGAGGAGCTCGGCATCAACGGCTGGGCGATGGAGGCGCGGCTTTATGCGGAGGATCCGGCGAAGGGGTTTTTGCCGAGCATCGGCCGGTTGGAGACGCTGGACGTTGCATTTGCCGACAGATTTGAGAGCGGTGTCGAAGAAGGCGATGTAATTTCGCCGTTCTATGATCCCATGATCGCGAAGATCGTTGTTCGGGCGGAAGACAGAACGAACGCTGTGAAGCGCCTTTCTAAGGCCTGCGGCAACGTCATGTGTCACCCCGTCAAGAGCAACGCATGGTTCCTCAAACGGCTTTGCGATCAGGTCGATTTTGCGGCGGGGGAAGTCACGACAGGTTTCATCGGGGAGCACTCTGCTTCCCTGTTGTCTGCGCCCGAGCCCAGTCCGATGTTGTTGCAGGAAGTAGCCGAACGCCTAATTTTCGATGGTTGGAATTCACCCAGCGAATGGCGATTGAGGCAGCTCGACTTCGAACGCGGTCTGGCCGGATTCAGATTGAACGCCGCTGACAACACAACGGTTTCAATTTACCTCGATGACAAGCAGCTTCCTCCGATCGAGTATGACCTCGACCTTTATGACAGCGCGTCAAACTACGAGGTCAGCACAGGTTCCGTTCTCGGTGGCTCCGATGCGGTGTACTTCGAAAACGGGGCGGCATTCGAATTCACGCGAGCCCGATCCACCGGGGGCCACCACTCCGCCCACGACGGCGATATCCTCTCCCCCATGCCGGGCAAGGTGATCGCGGTCGAGGTCAGCGCGGGGCAGGCGGTGACCAAGGGGCAGAAGCTGCTCACGCTCGAGGCGATGAAGATGGAGCATACGCTGGTCGCGCCGTTTGACGGGACGGTGGCGGAGCTCTCCGCCTCGCCCGGGGCGCAGGTGCAGGTCGAGGCGCTGCTCGCGCGGATCGAGGCGGCGGAGTGAGGCCGGGGCAGCTTTCTCCCCTCCCGCTTGCGGGAGGGGTCGGGGGTGGGCCTGTTCGGCCTTACCTGCGCAACAGGCCCTCCCCTAACCCCTCCCGCAAGCGGGAGGGGGAATTGTGAGCTGGGAAAAAGAACTCGAAGAACTCCGCCACCGCGAGGCGTTGGCCGAGCAAATGGGCGGGGCGGACAAGGTCGCGCGGCAGCATGGGCGGGGGAAGATGGATGCCCGCGCCCGGCTGGCGGCGCTGGTTGATCCGGGCAGCTTCCGCGAGATCGGCAAGATCGCCGGCAAAGGCAGCTACGATGCCGAGGGCAACCTTTCCGGCGTGCTCCCCGCGCCGTTCCTGTTCGGCAAGGCCACGATCAATGGTCGGCCCGTGGTCGCCACGGCGGACGATTTCACCATCCGCGGCGGCGCGGCGGATGCCGGGATCGGGCGAAAGATGGAACAGGCCGAGAAGATGGCGCACGAGCTGAAGCTCCCCATCATCCGGATGATCGACGGCACCGGCGGCGGCGGTTCGGTCAAAACGCTCGAGATGATCGGCGCCACTTACATTCCGGCGGTGCACATGTGGGGCGAGGTGGTGAAGAACCTCGACACCGTGCCGGTGGTTGCGCTCGCTCTGGGCCCGACCGCTGGCCTCGGCGCGGCGCGGATCGCGGCGAGTCATTACTCGATCATGGTAAAAGGCCTCAGCCAGATCTTCGCCGCCGGACCTGCGGTGGTCGATGCGCTGGGTGAGGCCTGGAAGGACGAGGAATCGGCCAACCACGAGGAGGCGAAGGAGGCGCTCGGGGGGAGCGAAATCCACACCAGAAATGGCGTGGTCGACGACGAGGTGGCGAGCGAAGCCGAGGCTTTCGCCCGCGCCCGGCACTTCCTGTCGTTCATGCCCGAATATGTCGGCCAGCCCGCCCGCCGGATCGAAACCGGGGACCCGGCGGATCGCCGCGAGGAAGCGCTGCTCAGCCTTGTGCCCAGAGGCGGGAAAGAAGTCTATTCGATGCGCCGCGCGCTCGATCTGGTGTTCGATCAGGGCAGCACTTTCGAGATCGGCCGGATGTGGGGCCGCGCCGCGATCACCGCGCTCGCCCGGCTCGATGGCTGGCCGGTGATGGTGCTGGCCTCCGACCCCAGCTTCCTTGGCGGGTCGTGGGATGCCAAGACCAGCGAGAAGGTCGAACGCTGGATCAAGCTCGCCGATCTGTTTCGCCTGCCGGTGGTCCATCTGGTTGATAACCCCGGCTTCATGATCGGGCGCGAGGCGGAAATCGCGGGGACGATCCGCTACGGGGTCCAGGCGATGAACGCGATCTACCAGGCCACCGTGCCGCTGTGTTCGGTGGTCATGCGCCGCGCCTATGGCATCGCCGGCTCTGCGATGTCGAACGCCGACACCTACCAGTACCGCTACTGCTGGCCCTCGGGTGACTGGGGCAGCCTGCCGATCGCGGGCGGGCTGGAAGTGGCCTACAAGAGCGAGATCGAAGCCGCAGAGGACCCGGCGGCCGAGCTGGAGGCGATCCGCGCCCGGCTCGCCAAAGTCACCTCGCCGTTCCGCAGCGCCGAACGCTTCAACGTCGAGGACATCATCGACCCGCGCGACACCCGCCCGCTGCTCTGCGAATTCGCCGAACTGGCCTGGCGCGCGCTGGGGCGGACGTAGCGCAGGTGCTTCGACAGGCTCAGCATGAGCGGGTGTGGTGCTTAAACCACTTCGAACTCCCACTCAGCCTGAGCTTGTCGAAGGCCCCTCCAAAACAAACAACGAGGCCTGAAGTCCCTACTTCCCCGCCAGCAGCTTGATCAGATCGAACATATAGTCACGCCCCACATAGAGCGAACGCACTTCCATCCGTTCGTTGAGGCCGTGGGTGCCGTTGCCATCGGGATCGGTCCAGTAGCCGGGGATGCCGTAAGTCGGGATGCCCGCCCCGCCCGAAG
>CAZVMC010000002.1:0-64679 GCA_964628635.1 uncultured Novosphingobium sp.
AGCGCTGCCCTCCGAAGGCAGAGGTCACAGGTTCGAATCCTGTCGGGTGCGCCAACTCTCAACCGAACCCGCGTTCCAGAAACCGCTCGCCAAGTCCGGCCAGCAGCGCCGCCCCGCGTGGCAGGACGCTTTCATCGAGCATCATCCGGGACGAATGGATCCCGCAGCATTGGCTCCAGTCGTCGCCCTCGTGCGCCACGCCGATGAAGAACATCGCGCCGGGGACCTTTTCGAGCACGTAGGAAAAGTCTTCGCCGCCCATGATCGGGCTGGCGAGGGTCTTCCAGTGTTCGGCCCCGAACAGATCGCCGACGGTATCCTCGCCAAAGCGAACAGCGCGGGGATCGCAGAGGGTCACCGGGAAGCCTTCGGTAACCGAAACCGCCGCTTCCAGTCCCTGCGCGGCAGCAATGCTGGTGGCCAGCTGTGTGATCCCCTCGGCCAGTGCCCGCCGATTGCGCGGCGAAAGCGTGCGGAGCGTTCCGTGGAGCGAGGCGGTGTCGGCGATCACGTTGTAGGCCGACCCGGCGTGGAGCTGGGTGATGGTGGCCACCACCGGGTCGAACACGTCGAACTGGCGAGTGACCAGCGCCTGAATCGCGCTGACGATCTCGCAGGCGACAGGCAGCGGATCGCGGGTCTGGTGCGGCATCGAGGCATGGCCGCCGCGTCCGGTGACCGTGATATCGAGCTGGTCGGTCGCGGCCAGCAGTGCCCCGGCACGCCCGGCGATCAGCCCGTGCTTGGCATTGGGCATCACGTGGAGCGCAAAGGCCGCATCCGGGAGCGGCCCGTGCGCGCCGCCGCCCAGCAGGCCATCTTCCAACATGAAGCGCGCGCCGTGATAGCCTTCCTCGCCGGGCTGGAACATGAAGCGCACTTCGCCGGCCAGCTGCTCACGCCGATCGCACAGCAGCCGCGCCGCTCCGGCCAGCATCGCCACATGGGCATCGTGCCCGCAGGCGTGCATCCGCCCGGGGATCTTGCTGGCAAAGTCCAGACCGGTTTCCTCGGGCATCGGCAGCGCATCCATATCGCCGCGCAGCAGCACCGAGCGGCCCGCCTTGCCCGGATTGAGCGTGGCGACCAGCCCGGTCGTCGATGGCCCTTCGCGCCACTCGAGCGGCAAATCGGCCAGCGCGGCGCGGATCTTGTCGCGCGTCAACGGGGTGTGGAGGCCGAGCTCGGGTTCGGCATGGATCGCCCGGCGCAGTGCGGTCAGTTCGTCGGAGATGTCGCGTGCGGCATCGAGCAGGGCGCCAGTCAGCATGTCAAACTCCGATTCTGGCGGCAATCCGCTTGGCTGCGGCGTTGTGCGCCGCGACCGAAGCGACCAAAAGCAGATTGAGCACCACCGCCTGATAGACGAAGTACCACAGCGGCCCCATGCCGCTCGTCCCCGCACCCAACATCGCCAGCCCCAGCACGATCGCGCGGGGATTGGGGCCGAGCAGTTTGCACAGCAGCAGCAAGGGCGGCGCTTCGGCGCGGACGGCGGCGCGGATCGCTTCGAGCCGCGCCGGATCGCCTTGCGCCGCTTCGGTCGCAGCGTCGATCTTCAGCGCGTATGGGGTCATGCCATTGGCGACCGAGAGGTAGAGCGAAACCAGCCCGCCGAACCCGCTGCGGGCGGTGGCCGATCCGTCCGCGGCGTGGCTGTTGCGCAGCCAGGGCGTGCCGAACACCCACCACTGGTAGGAACGGCGCTGCACTTCGACATGGTTGGCCTGCACCGCATGGCCGATCCCGGCCGCCAGCATCCACAACCAAGCCGAACTGCCGATCACACCCGAAAGCATCCAGCCGAGCGCCAGATAGAGCACAATGTGGCTGAGGTAATCGCACAGCCCATCGACCATCTCGCCGATCGGGCTGGCCTTGCCGGTTATCCGCGCAAGATCGCCATCGGCACCGTCGACCACATGCCAGGCCATATGCAGCGCCAGCCCAAGTAGCGCCGAGACCGGCCACTGGTTGAGCGAATAGGCAAAAGCCGCGCCGATTACACAGAGCGCGCCCAGCACCGAGACCATGTTGGGCGTAATCGGAGTCGGAGCGAGGCGGCGCGCAACCTGCCAGGACAATGGGTGATAGAGGTAATGGTTGAGCGGGTCCTGCAATTCGCGCGGTCGCAGTGGCCGCTGGATCGGTGCTGTCGCCTGCGCTGTCACTGCGGTCTGCGAATCCATTGTCCCCACGCGCCCTTAATGTTGCCCCAATTGCCGGTCTAAGCTGTTGTCAGCCCGAGAGCCAGAGGTCCAAGCGTTGCAGCGATGCAACGCTTTCACTGCCTTGTTTCTCGGGTAATCGATTGCAGCGGGTTAGCCGACTTGGCAAGCCCGCTGCGAGCAGTTCAAAGGGGGTAGCGGAGCCTGACCGGTTAGGGGTCGCGGCGGGTTCCAAGTCGTAATCGTCGTCTAAACAACGCGTTACAGGATCATGGCCCGACAAGACCCAGAACCCGCAAGCTATCCGGCCCCGCCGCCGCCGCAGGCTGCACCTTTTGCCGCTGCGATCGTTCGCCCGCCCGGCGCGCTGCCCGATCCGGAACTGACGGTGGCCGGAATTACTGTCGCCGAACGCCAGCGACGGCAATTGGCCCTGCTGGGGGCGGCGCAGGTAGCGGACCTCACCACGGCAGATAGCGCGCCGCACCCGGCGCCGACCGGTCTGCTGCTGATCGAAGCCGGACTGATAGCCGACGAACGGCTGATCGAAGCCTTCCTCGAAGCTGCCAACCAGCGCGGACCTGACGCGCGGCCGCTTTTGGCCGTCGATCCAGCCGGAAAGACGGGCGGACTGGCGTGGCTACCGTCGTGCCTCGCAGGCGAATCGCTGCCTGACTGGAGCCGCCTCGCGGTCGAGGCGGATCGCTGCGCTTTGGGTGGAGTTGATGACTATGCCCCTGCGCGCCGCCGCCGGGTGCCGCTGTTGTGGGAGCGGCCGACCAATCCGGCCGAGGCGCGCGATGTGGCTGGAAAGCTCCTCGCCGCTGCGCAGAAGGGCTGCCTCGATTGGCCTGCACGGTTCATCCATCCGCCGATTGAGAACGTGGCGGTGCGCTTGCTCTGGCCCACGCCGGTCACACCCAACGCCATCTCGCTGCTGGCCTTTGGCCTTGGCCTTTATGCCGCCTGGTGCTTCGCCACCGGGGCGCTGTGGACCGGGCTGCTGGTGGCGCTGCTGATCGGCCCGCTCGACGGGATCGATGGCAAGCTGGCGCGGACGCGGGTTGAGTTCTCGCGCTGGGGCGATCTGGAGCATGTGGGTGACAAGATTGTCGAATATGCCTGGTTTGCCGGGCTGGCGGCGCATTTCGGGTCGGGCTGGGCCTGGGCGCTCGCCGCGCTGATCGTGGCCTTTGCCCTATCCGAAGCCTTGCAGGGTGAGTTCTACCGGCGAATCACCGGCGCGCAGCTCGACGATGCCGGACCGTTTGAGCGCCGCTGGCGGCTGGTTGCCGGACGGCGCAACACCTTTTTCTGGTCGCTGATCCCTTTCGCCTGGTTCGGCCGCTGGGATGCCGGGCTGGTGATGATCGCCGCCTATGCCGCGGTCACCTGGTTCGTGGCGCAATGGCGGTTCTTTGTGCGGATGTTCGAATATGGCCGGGCCAATTCGGCGGCGATTGCGGCCAATCTTGATGCGACTGCCTATGGCTTCGTTACCGCCAAGGAAGCGGACAAGGACGGCACCGGCGGCGCCGATGCCGCTGTGCGATCAGCCCCGCTCTGATCCCGCTGTAGTTGCCCTGTCACTTAACTGTGCTATGCTAGTAGGCCTGCATAGCGCAGGCACACGGTCGAAGTGCCGCGATTTTCCGTTGGAAAAGCGCCAGATTCGACCCCGGATGCGAGCCGGTTCAACCGCGCAGGGGCGCGGTCTGCTCTGCCATCCGGCTTGACCTGCGCCAGACTTCTTGCTCTTGGCGCGCGATTGTTTTCGGGGCGGCCTCTGCCGGGGTCGCCACTCGTGTCGTTTGAGAAGGATCGAATTACCATGAAGCCCATCAAGGTCGCCATGATTGGCGTCGGCAACTGCGCCTCTTCGCTGGTTCAGGGGGTGGAATATTACCGCCAGAACAATTCGGCCCAGGGCCTGATCCACGACAAGATCGGCGGCTATGGTGCCGGTGACGTCGAATTTGTGCTCGGCATCGATGTCGACAAGCGCAAGGTCGGCAAGGATATCGCCGAAGCGATCTTCGCCGCGCCCAACAACACCAAGGTATTCCAGCCGAATGTTCCCGCCACGGGCAACAAGGTGATCATGGGCAAGACGCTGGACGGCGTTGCACCGCACATGACCACCGTGGGCGAAAAGGGCTTCATGCTCGCGAGCGAACCTGAGGCGGACAAGGACCGGATCGTCGCCGCGATCAAGGATTCGGGTGCGGAAGTGCTGATCAACTTCCTGCCGGTCGGCTCGCAGACCGCGACCGAATTCTACATGGAATGCGCGCTTGAAGCAGGCGTTGCGGTGGTCAACTGCATGCCGGTGTTCATCGCCAGCCGCCCCGAATGGGAAGCCCGCTTCCGCGAAAAGAACATCCCGATCGTGGGTGACGACATCAAGGCCCAGGTTGGCGCGACGATCGTCCACCGGGTGCTGTCCAGCCTGTTCGCCGCGCGCGGCGTAACGGTCGAGCGGACCTATCAGCTCAACACCGGCGGCAACACCGACTTCATGAACATGCTCGATCGCCAGCGGCTGGGTTCGAAGAAGGAATCGAAGACCGAAGCCGTCCAGGCGATGCTCGCTCAGCGCCTTGAAGACGAAAACATCCACGTTGGCCCGTCGGACTATGTTCCCTGGCAGAAAGACAACAAGCTGTGCTTCCTGCGCCTCGAAGGTCTGCAGTGGGGCAATGTGCCGATGGAACTGGAACTGCGCCTCTCGGTGGAAGACAGCCCGAACTCGGCGGCCTGCGTGATGGACGCGATCCGCTGCGCCAAGGTTGCGCTCGATCGCGGTGAAGGTGGGGCGCTGATCGGCCCGTCGGCCTATTTCTGCAAGCACCCGCCCGAACAGTTCAACGACGATCTGGCAGCCCAGATGGTTGAGGAATTCGTCGGCGATCGCGCGCTGGCGGCGGAGTAATTTACCCTTCCTCCCCCTTGGGGGAGGGGGACCACCGAAGGTGGTGGAGGGGCTCCAGCAGGTACTCCTGACGGCTGGTAGGAAATCGGCGGCTGATCTGCGTTGCGTCTTCGCGCATGGACCGGAATACCCGCGCGAGCCCCTCCACCAGCCGCGCTGGTCCCCCTCCCCTGAAGGGGAGGAAGCATGGACGCCCTGATCATTGCCGCCGGGTTCGGCAGCCGCCTCCGCGAAGTGTCCGAATCGAAGCCTTTGACCCCGATTGCCGGGATTCCCCTGCTTGAGCTCGGTGTCCGGCAGGCCAAGGCCGCCGGGGCGCAGCGGGTGGTGGTGGTCACCGGCTATCAGGCCGATCTGATCGAGGCGTTTCTGCCCGACTTGTCCGAGCGGATAGGAATCCCTGTGCTGCCCGAACGGATCGACGATTGGTCTACCCCCAACGGCTATTCGGTGATGGCCGGAGCCGCGAGGATCGTGCGCGAGGGCGGCAGCGATTTCCTGCTGATGATGTCCGATCACATCTTTTCCGCCTCGATCCTGTCACGGCTCGCCCAGCAGGGCGGCGCGGATCGCGGGGTGACCTTGGCGATCGACCGGCGCACCACCAGCGAACTGGTCGATCCCGACGACGCGACCTGGGTCGATACCGATGAGCGCGGCTTCATCCGAGCGATCGGCAAGACGATCCCGGTCTACAACGCGGTCGATTGCGGGGCCTTTCTTGCCACCCAGGAACTGTCGCAAGCGATTGCCGCGGCGATTGCGGAAGGGAAGTCCGGCAGCCTGTCAGACGGCATGCAGCGCCTCGCCAACGCCGGCCGCGCAGCAACCTGGGATATCGGCGAAGCCTGGTGGATCGATGTTGACGATCCGGCAATGCTCGATCTGGCCGAAGCGCAAACCCCGCGCGAGTTGCCAGAGATTTATGGATAGGTCAGCTTGATCGCGGTGGTCAGCCCGGACTTGGGCACATTGAGCCGCACCGACCGGAACGACGGCAACCCCGCCATGGTCGAAGGGTTGTTGGTAAAGCCATAGCCCTCGGCCGGGAGAATCCCGTTGCGGTCAAGCTTTTCGTTGGCGTTCTCGTCGTGATAGATCGCCACGGCATAGGTTCCGGTTGCAGGCAGGAAGATGCAGCCGCTTGTAGTCCCGGTCCGGGCCTTAACCCGCCCCACCGCGAGCGCCCCGCCTTTGGCGAGGAACTTGCCAGCGTCGTCGGCATACAGCGTGATCGCGATCTGACCTTTGCCGTTGCGCACGCCGCTGACATTGACGTTGAGCCAGGTGGCGCTGGCAGTGCCGGTGCAGGCAGCGGGCGCGCCGCCCCTGGCCGCTGCCGGGCCGCCGAGGAGCAGGCCCGCCGATACCGTGCCTATCGCGAGTGCTGCCAGAGCGATCGGTAGTCGATTCATCTTCCCTATCGTCCTTTATGTTGGGTTTAACGTCCGTCCAGCGCGGCAGGGGCGGGTTCGGGGCCAAGCTGATCAAGATAGCCTTGCGCGGTTGCTGCCCAATCGGTTCCGGGGGCGACAGCAATCACCGATTTCCAACTACGCCTTGCGGCTTCGTCGCGACCCGAGAGCACTGCGATCACTCCGGCCTCCAGCCCTATCGCAGGCTCGCGCGGAGCGAGCTCGGCGGCGCGCTGGATGAACTGCTGGGCTTCGCCCAGACGCTCTTGCCGCCGCGCCAAAGTTGCGGAGAGCAGCCAACCAGCAGCATTGTCCGGACTATCGCGGCGGCCCTGTGCCAGGCTGACAGCGGCTGCTTCAAGCTGCCCCAGCGCGACCTGTGCCCGAGCGCGTCCAATAACCAGATTGGCGGCAAACTTCGCATCCCCCGTAGCTTGTGCATCGGCAACGGCCTGGGCGAATGTCGCGTCTGCGCGCGCTGCGTCACCTTGGTCGATCATCGCGATGGCCGCCAACGCGCCATAACTTGCCCTTCGGCTGTAATCGCTGGCCGGGACTGCATCACGCGCCGCCAGATAGGCGATCTCAGCCTCGACTGGACGATTGAGGCTGGTGTAGGCCTCGCCCAGACATTCGTTGGGCTCGGCAGTTGCCGCACCTTTGCTGACTTTCAGCCACTCTTCGGCCGCCGCGATCGCGCTTGGCGGATCTTCGGCGACTGCCTGCAGGCAGAGCTGGAGGCGAGTCGGTTCGGGCGTGGGAGCAGCGACAGCAGCGCGCGGTGCACGCGGGATCGGCAAGGGCGTGGTCTGGATCGGCGGTGCGGCTCCGCCCGACACAGCCTGTCCCAGCAGCAGGGAAGCAGCAGCAAGGCTCATTCATTCGGCTCCGTCGGCAGCGTGGCAATGGTCCGCAGCAGCAACGCGATATCGGCATCGCGGCTGAGGCGGTGGTCACCGTCTTTGACCAGGGTCACCTGAACGTCGCTGGAACGCAGTGCAGCGGCGAGCCGCAGCGCGACTTCCCACGGGACTTCGGCATCCTCCTGACCCTGCAGCAGCCGCACCGGGCAATCCAAGGGGATTGCCTTGTCCAGCAACAGGTTCGCCTGACCCGATTCCCAGAAAGCTCGTGACATTGGCATGGGTTCATCGTCGTAAGTGGAAGACAGGTTTCGCGTCAGCGCTCCGCTCGCTGCAAACGCTGCCTGTTCCGCTTTGGTGTAGCTCCAGTCGGTAAAGTCCGGCGCGGCGGCGATCCCGACCAAGGCCGCAACCCGCTCGGGGACTTGCAAAGCCACCAGCAGCATCAGCCATCCACCCATCGACGATCCAATCAGAGTGATCGGCCCCGCGATCAAGGCCTTGATTGACGCCAAAACCTCATCGCGCCAGCGGGTCAGTGTGCCCTCGGCGAAATTGCCCTCACTCTCCCCGCAACCCGAGTAATCAAGCAGCAAACAGGCCCGCCCCTCTCGCTGCGCCCAATCGAAAATGGCAGTGGCCTTCGATCCGGCCATGTCGGACATGTAGCCGGGCAGGAAAACCAATGTCGGTCCGGCCCCGGGAACGAAGCGGTAGGCAATCCGCCTGACTGAGTCGGGGCCAGCGGGCAGGGGAAGGAAGCGGGCGTCGGTCATCATGGATGACCTTGCCCCAAACGCCCCCAATCAGTCACGTAGGAAGATTTGCTCGATCGGCAAAGCGAAGACATCGGCGATCCGGAAGGCCAGCGGCAGCGAAGGATCGTAGCGCCCGGTTTCGATCGCATTGACCGACTGGCGCGACACGGCCAGGCGATCGGCCAAGTCCTGCTGGCTCCAGCTACGTTCGGCGCGCAGCACCTTCAGGCGGTTGTTCATTGCTCGGGCCGCGTCAAATCGCGGCTGTTGAGCGCCGCGCCAATCCCCAAACCGATGAACCACACAAATGTGGTGCCGAAGCCATGGGTATCGTGTGAGACGACTTCGTAGTTCTGCAGGAATTCCCAGACGGTCATCACGGACAAGCAAAACCCGGTGGCAAACAGGGACTGCCGGACGAACAACATCCGCATGAATTCGTCGGTCTCTTCAGCCAGCAGGCGGAAAATCGTCCAGATCACCCCGATGACCGGCAGTGCAGGCAGGATCGCCAAGGCAATTGCCATGATCCCCTCGGGTCTATGGTGCCGGAACAGATAGCCCGCCAAAACCAGCACGATCATGTAGACCAGCATGAAGCTGGCCAACCGCTTGAGGTAGCGCCGCATTGCCGGCGACATATGACTGGACATGATGACAAGCTCCATTGTCTGAATGACAAGTTAGCTTTACTCACGGTCCACGTCAATGTCAAGGAAACTTTCCAATGCCGAGTCATTGCCTTGACGCAAAAGGCGTTTAGTCTGGGCGAGTTAATCAGGGAGAACCACATGCCGCAGATCGATCGCCGGACCCTGTTCAAAGCCGGGGCGCTGGGCTTTGCGGGGATGGCTGCGCCTGCTCTGGCGAGCGATGCGGCTGGTTTCACTCACGGTGTCGCCAGCGGCGAGCCGGGGGCAAACCGGGTGCTGTTGTGGACCCGCTATGTCAGCCCGGACTTGGCCAAGCTGCGCTGGGAACTGTCCGAAACCCAGGATTTCAAGCGCATCGTTGCCAAAGGCACTGCCGAAGCTTCACCCGAACGCGATCATTGCGTCAAGGCGCTGGCGACAGGGCTGAAGCCGGGGCGGCAGTACTGGTATCGCTTCGTCGCCGCTGACGGAGCGATGTCACCGGTTGGCCGCACCAAGACGCTGCCGGCCGGCAAGGTCGCCAAGTTCCGGATCGCGGTGTTTTCCTGCTCGAACATCGGCTTCGGCTGGTTCAATGCCTATGCTCACGCCTGCGAGGCGGACGATTTCGATCTCGCAGTCCATCTCGGCGATTACATTTACGAGCAGAAGCGCGGGATCTATCCCAGCGCAGACAAGGCCTTGGACGGGCGACCGCAGCCCGAGCTCGAAGCCACGGCGCTGGCCAGCTACCGCGAGCGGCTGGCGGTCTATCGCAGCGATCCCGATCTCCAGCGGCTCCACGCGCAATTCCCGATGATCTTCTGCCGCGACGATCACGAGAGTGTCAACGATGCCTGGTCGGGCGGGGCGGAGAACCATCAGCCTGCGACCGAGGGTGATTGGGCCGCGCGCAAGGCCGCCTCCGAACGCGCCTACCGCGAATGGATGCCGATCTCGGACGATTATTACGCGAGCTATGAGGTCGGCAATCTCGCCACGCTGTTCCGGCTCGAAACCCGGCACCTGGCTCGCGACAAGCAGCTTAGCCTCACAGGGGCTTATCTGGCGGCCAAACCTGAAGAGCGCGAAGCGGCGCTGATCAAGTTTCGTGACAGCACCTGGCCCGATGCCGGGCGCGGCTTGCTGGGCGCAGCGCAGGAGCAATGGCTGGGTGCCGGGCTCGCGAGGTCGACGCGGGCGCGCAAGCCTTGGCAGGTGCTGCTGCAGCAGATCATCATGGGTCGCCGGGTGCTGCCGCCGATTGCGATCGAGGGGGTGCCGGACAGTTTTCCGCCGCTCTATCGCTCGGTTCTGAGCTCAGCGGTGGATGCCGGCAAGATCGATCTGCCCTGGTCGATGGACATGTGGGACGGTTACCCGGCCGCGCGTGAGCGGCTCTATGCAATGGCGCTCAAAGCGAAGGCCAATCTCGTAGTACTGGCGGGGGATAGCCACAACGGCTGGGCCTTCGAACATGATCACAAGGGCGAACGCGTGGGGGTGGAATTCGCGGGGGCCAGCGTAACCTCACCGGGGGCGGAAGATACCCTGCCGTGGGTCGAACCTGCCGCGTTGGCGAACGCGCTGGTCGCCGCCAATCCCCAGCTCAAATGGTGCGACACCAAGCAGCGCGGCTATCTGGCGCTGGAGCTGACGCCCGAGCAGGCGAGCGGTGAGTACCGCTTCTTGCAGACGATCCGCGAACGCTCGACCGCGCTGGCCGGAACCCATCGTCTGAAAGTCAAGGCTGGCGCACGGCGGTTTACCTGATCTTGAATTGTCCGCGCTAATCCCGCACGGATGAAGGCCAAGCTTGACCAGATAACGCTGTGGTTCGCCACGTCGCGGCGCGCGCTGCTGGCGCTGTGGGCGCTCTATCTGGTGCCGCGCGCGCTGCTGATCCTGCTCGATGTCCAGCCTTGGTCCGATGCGGCCTATTACTATGAGCGCGCGGCGGAACTCGCTGCGGGGCAGGGCTACCTGAGTCCGCAGGGCCAGCCGACCGCATTCTGGCCGCCGGGCTGGCCCTTGATGCTGGCGGCGGTGTTCAAGCTCACCGGGCCTTCGGTGGCGGCGGCCGGCCTGCTCAACCTCGCTTTCGCGGCGATCAGCGCCGCGCTGGTGCTGGCGCTGGGGCGCAAGATCGGCGGCTCGGAACTGGCCGCGCGGCTCGCGCTGCTGTGTCTGGCGGTCTATCCCAACAATGCCGCCTATGTGCCGCTGGCGCTGACCGAAGTGTTTTACACCGCGCTGCTGTTGGCGATCTGCTGGCTGCTGGTGGTGAAGCGCGGCTGGCTGGCGCTGGTCGGCGCGGGACTGCTGCTTGGCGCGGCGACGCTGGTCAAGGCGCAGACCTTGGTGGTGGTGCCGCTGGTGCTGGGGATCGCGGTGCTGCGTGCCACGGATTCGTGGCCAAGTTTCTGGTCGGCGCTGCGCGGGGCGATTGCCAAGGGCGTGCTGCTCGGCCTGCTCGCCGCGCTGGTGGTGATGCCGTGGAGCCTGCGCAACGAACGGGTGCTGGGTGAACTGGTGGTCGTCTCGACCAACGGCGGGGTCACGCTACTGACCGGCAACAACCGCGATGCCAACGGCAGCTATGTGGAAAGCGATCCGGTTTATCAGGCGCTGTTCGCGCGTCGGCTGACGATGAGCGAGATGGCCTACGATGCCGAGGCCAAGCGGCTCGCGGTGGAATGGATCAAGGCCAACCCCGGCAAGTTCATCGCACTGATGCCGAAGAAATTCTTCCGTCTGTGGGGTCCGGATGGTGAGGCGCAATGGAACTATGAAAAAGGCGCCGCCAGTTTTGCCGCCAACGAACGCCTGTTCTGGGCGGCGCGCGTGGCCAATCAGGCCTTGTATATCCTGCTGCTAGCTGGGTTTGCGCTGGCATTCCTGGTGCAGGTGCGGCGGCGCTGGCGTGACGGCGAACTGTTCGATTGGTGGCTGCTGCCCTACGGGATCGCCGCCTACCCCACCGCAATCGCCGCGGTCTTCTCCGGCCAATCGCGGTTCCACTATCCGGCAATGCCCTTCGTCTGCCTGAGCGTTGGTTGGCTGCTGGCGGACTGGTTTGCCCGGAGGGTAAACGAGCACCGGGTTGTTTCTTAACCTGTGCGCCGCTAAAGGCATCGGCATGACGCTTATCTGCGCCTTGACTACTACCACCACCCCGGCACTCCGGGGGCGGAGCGCTTCGGCCTGAAGGCCCCAAGCGCACCGCCGTCCGGTTTCGGGCGGCTGGTGTCTCTTCCCGAAATCGCAATCCTGCTGACACCGCCCCTTCCGGTGCGGGCGGCCTTGTGCCAAAGCGCCCCAAACTTGGCGCGCGCCAAACCAGACGAGTGCCAAACCAGACGAGTGATTGCATGTCCGAACTTCTGAAAATCAGCCTGCCCGATGGTTCCGTGCGTGAGATGGCCGTAGGCAGCACCCCCGGCGATGTCGCTGCGGCGATCGGTCCGGGCCTGGCCAAAGCGGCCTTGGCGGCGCGGGTCGATGGCGAGCTGGTCGACTTGTCGTATCCTTTTGCGAAAGATGCGAGCCTCGCGCTGGTGACCAGCCGCGATGAGGCCGATGCGCTGGAACTGGCGCGGCACGATTACGCCCACGTGCTCGCCGAAGCAGTCCAGTCGCTGTTCCCCGGAACGCAGATCACCTTCGGTCCGGCAACCGACGACGGGTTCTATTACGATGTCCTCGCGCCTAGTTCACGTGAACCGTTCGGGATGGACGATCTCCCCGCGATCGAAGCGGAGATGCGCAAGATTATCCAAGCCGACAAGCCGCTGCGCCGCGAGGTGTGGACGCGGCAGGCGCTGATCGACAAGTGGCGCGCCGAGGGTGAGAGCTTCAAGGCCGAATGGGCTGCGGAATTGCCCGAGGGTGAGGAGCTCTCGGTCTACTGGTCGGGTGACGACTGGCTCGACATGTGTCGGGGTCCGCATCTGCCCTCTACCGGCAAGCTCGATCCGCAAGCCTTCAAGTTGATGCGCGTTGCCGGGGCCTATTGGCGCGGCGACCAGAAGAATGCGCAGCTGACGCGGATCTACGGCACCGGCTGGCTCAACAAGAAGCAGCTCGACGCGCACCTGACGCGGCTGGAAGAAGCCGCAAAGCGCGATCACCGGCGGCTGGGGCAGGAGATGGACCTGTTCCACCTTCAGCAGGAGGCCCACGGCTCGGTGTTCTGGCACCCCAAGGGCTTCAAGGTCTGGCGTGAGCTGGAAGCCTACATGCGCCGCGCGATCGACGGCGCGGGTTACCGCGAGGTCAAGACCCCGCAAGTGATGGACGCGCGCCAGTGGGAGCAGTCCGGCCACTGGGGCAAATACCGCGCCAACATGTTCGTGATTCCCGATGAGGTGCCCAACACCGAGGATGAAGGTCCGGTCATCTCTGGCGAGGCCGACTGGATGGCGCTCAAGCCGATGAACTGCCCGGCGCACGTGCTGATCTTCCGCCAGGGCATCAAGTCCTACCGCGACCTGCCGCTGCGGCTCTATGAAAACGGCTGCTGCCACCGCAACGAACCGCACGGCGCCTTGCATGGCCTGATGCGGGTGCGCCAGTTCACGCAGGATGACGCGCACATCTTCTGCCGCGAGGATCAGATCGTCGCCGAAGTGAAGGCGTTCTGCGAACTCGCCGACCGGGTCTACAAGGACTTCGGCTTCACCTATGCGGTCAAGCTGGCGCTGCGCCCCGAGCAGCGCTTTGGCAGCGATGCCGATTGGGACAAGGCCGAGAGCGAGCTGCGCAACGCGGTGATCGAGGCGGGCCTCGCCACCGAGGAATACGGCTGGGAAGAACTCCCCGGCGAAGGCGCGTTCTACGCCCCCAAGCTCGAATGGCACCTGACTGATGCGATCGGGCGGACCTGGCAGGTCGGCACGATCCAGTCCGACCGCGTGCTGCCCGAACGGCTCGATGCGAGCTACGTGGGCGAGGACGGCGAGAAGCATCGCCCGGTCATGCTCCACCGCGCGATCTTCGGGAGCTACGAACGCTTCATCGGCATCCTGATCGAGCATTTCGCGGGCAAACTGCCCGTGTGGCTCGCCCCGGTGCAGGCGGTGGTGGCGACGATCGTCTCGGACGCAGATGGTTATGCCGCGGATGTGGCGGCCCAGCTCGAAGCCGCAGGTATCCGCGTCGAAACCGACCTGCGCAACGAAAAGATCAACTACAAGGTCCGCGAGCACTCGCTGGCCAAAGTTCCGCACCTGCTGGTCGTCGGCAAACGCGAGGCCGAGGAGGGGACTGTCGCGCTGCGGACACTGGGGGCCGAGCACCAGAAGGTGATGCCGCTGGGCGAGGCTATTGCCTTGCTTAGGGGTGAGGCGCTGGCGCCGGACCTGCGGGGTTGAGTCTAAAGCGCGAGTTCGGCTGGCGACACGCGCTTGTCGGACTAGCGCTGCTCGGCTGCGTAGTGCTGGGCAAGGGTTATTGGAACGCCACCCGCGATCCTCTCGTGCGCACCGCTGAACTGAGCGTTTCCGGCCTGGAGGAGCCCATCAGGGTGCTGGCGCTGTCCGATATTCACGTCGCCGGGCCGGATATGCCGCCCGAGCGACTGGCGCGGATTGTCGCCGATCTGAACAAGCTCAAGCCCGATCTGGTGCTGATTGCCGGGGATCTGGTAAGTGAAAAGCGGCTCGCCACGCATATTTACACGCCCGCCGAAGTAGTCGCGCCGCTTGGTGGCTTACGGGCGCGACTCGGTGTGCTCGCCGCGCTGGGCAATCACGATCACTGGTTCGATGCACCAGCGGTCACGGCCGAATTGCGCAAGCGCGGGATCACCGTGCTGGAGAATGAAGCGGCCGATCTCGGGCCACTGATAGTCGGCGGAGTCGGGGACGACTTCACCGCGCACGATGACGTGCCAGCGACCTTTGCGGCAATGGCTGCGCTCGGAACCAAGCCTCGTTTGTTAGTGACGCATAGCCCGGATGCGGTTCCTGAATTCCCTGAATCCGTTGCCGCAGTCTTTGCTGGGCACACCCATTGCGGACAGATTTCTCTGCCTTTCTATGGCGCGATCAGTCACATGTCGCGCTATGATGATCGCTTCGCTTGCGGGAAGATTTTCGATGGAGGGCAGAGCATCTTTGTCGGCGCGGGACTTGGCACTAGCATTCTTCCGCTGCGATTTGGTGCGCCCCCGGACGTTTGGCTGGTAACCCTAAAGCCTGCCAGATGATACTAGCGCTCACCCCCACCCAGATCGCCATTGCCCTTGCCGCCGCGCTGGCCGCAGCCTTCGTGCGCGGGCTGGCGGGGTTCGGGATGGCGATACTGCTGGTGCCGGTGCTGGGGTTGGCGGTTGCGCCGAGCGAGGCGGTGGTGACTTCGAATTGGCTGGGGATCTTCATCGGGCTGGTCGGGCTGCGGCAGATCCTGGGTCAAGCCGAGCGTTCCGCACTCCAGATCGCCGGGCTGGCGATGCTGGCGACCCCGCTGGGGGTCTGGCTGCTTTCGATCACCGACCCGGCGCTGGCGCGGCTGCTGATCGCGCTGGTCGCATTGGGGGCTTTTGGCATGGTGCTGCTGCCCAAGCGTGCGGCCGATCATGTCCCGCCATTGGCCGAGACCGGGGCGACCGGGATTGCCTGCGGAGTGCTGACCGGATTCGCCGGGATGCCCGGTGTGCCAGTGGTGCCCTATTACCTGCGCCGTCTGCTCAGCCCGACAATCGCGCGCGCTTCGATGATGACGATCTTCATCGCAACTTCGGTCGCCGGGGTTGGCTCGGCCTTTGCCTTGCAAGTGGCGAGCTGGCGGGATTTCTATCTTGCCGCCGTGCTGTTTCCGGCGGTGCTGCTCGGCAACTGGCTGGGCAATCGTGCCTTCGGCAAAGTCAGCGATGCGGCCTGGCGCACCTTCACCGGCGCAGTGTTGGGTGTCGCCGCCGGAGCCGCGCTGTGGCGCTTGCTACAGGGGTAGCGGCTGGCCGGCGCAGATCAACGCCAGCGCGCAGGCGGAGACGGTAAGGCTGCGCGCCCAGCTTGCGAGATCAACATAGGATAGAGTGCTTGCCATCGCATCGTGCTGCGCTGGTGGGCCTTTCAGAAAGGTAAAGAAACGGGTTCGCGCAAAGGCGCAAAGATGAAGAAGGCGCGAAGGTGTTGCGCACGGCCGAAGGCCGCCTCAAGCCGCTTCGGCAAATCCTCGCGGCACAGAAGCAGTCAAAGGGCGGCTTCGCCCGCAAACTCGACGTCTTTGCGCCTTCTTCATCTTTGCGCCTTTGCGCGAACCCACTTTTTCTGTGTGTTTCGATCAGGCTTGAATCACAACACCGGCATCTGCTGGCTGGCACAGTGGAACGATCCGCCCCCGGCCAGCACCGCATCGGCCAGAATGCCAACAACCGTGCGGTCCGGGAACAGCTCCGCCACCGCTGCGACTCCGTCAGCATCGTGCCGCGTGCCATAGGTAGGTACCACCACCAGCCGCGAGGTGATGCAGAAGTTCATGTAGCTGGCCGGTTCAATCCGACCGTCGGTTTCCACCCGTCCCGGCGACGGAACCTCGCGAACCGCCACCCCGAAGGCATCGGCGCGGGCCTTGGCATCTGCATAGATCGCGGCGTTGGGATCACCTGCCCCGGTCGCGCGGGGCAGGACCAACACACCCGGCGCGACGAAGCGGGCGAGGTTGTCGACATGGCCATCGGTGTGGTCATTGATCAGGCCCTCGCCCAACCACAGCACCCGCTCGAAACCGAGGTCGCGGTCCAGCCGCGCTTCGATCTCGGCCTGTGATAATTGCGGATTGCGGTTGGGGTTGAGCAGGCACTGCTCGGTGGTCACCACCAAGCCGGTGCCGTCGGTGTCGATCGCGCCGCCTTCCAGAATCCAGTCCGCGGTTTCGACCGTCAGGCCTGCATCTTGCGCCAATTCCGCGCCGATCTCCTGATCGCCGTCCATCAGGTACTTGCCGCCCCAGCCGTTGAACCCAAATCGCATCGCCGTGCCGTCCGCCAGCACAAGCGGGCCGGTATCGCGCAGCCATACGTCGCCATAGCGGCGCTGCTCTAGCTTCACCGAGGTTGAACACAGTTCGGCGGCGCGCGCCGCATTGGCGGCATCGCGGACCAGCAGCCGCACCTCCTGCCCGCTCTCGGCCACGGCATTGGCGAAGGCCGCAATCTGCTCCTGCGCGCGGCCCAGATATCCCGGCCACTCCTCGCCATCGTGCGGAAAGCCGATCCACAACCATTGCTGCGGATGCCATTCGGGCGGCATCCGCACTTTTCTCAGTGTCATCGCAGACTACTTCCCAGCGCGGCTGGCGTCGCGTACGCGGCGGAATTCGTCGCCGGGGTGCCAGTTGGGCCAATCGCGGCTCATCGCGAGATTGCGGCCAAGCCGGTAGTACAGCTCGCCCGCTTGCAGCGGCCCGCGCCAGTCCCACTTGCCGTCGTATTCGTCGCTCGGCTGGTGATAGTCGACGCGGGTGTAGTTTTCCCGCCAGGCACCGCCGGCGGCCGCTCCGCCCTCGACCCAATCCTGCCCCAGCCCGACCGAGAACATCGGAACCCCGCGCTTGGCCAGGCTGAAATGGTCCGAACGGTAATAGCCGCCGCGCTCCGGGTTCTTCTCCGGCGAAAGGGTCAGCTTCATCTGGGCGAGCGTGGCCATCAGGGTGCGGGTCAGTTCGCTCTTGTCGCCGCCGGTGACCGAAACGTCACGGCTGCCCGGTCCTTGCGCGACCACGTCCATGTTGACCCCGCCAACGGTCTTGCTGAGCGGATAGACCGGGTTCTGCGCGTAGTATTCGCTGCCGAGCAGGCCCGATTCCTCGAGCGTCACGGCCAGAAACACCTGGCTGCGATCCGCTGCACCGGCCTTGACGTTGGCTTCGGCCAGCGCGGTGAGCATCGCGGTACCGCTCGCATTGTCGATCGCGCCGTTGCAGATGTCATCGCCGCTTGCGTCGGGCTTGCAGCGACCCAGGTGATCCCAATGCGCAGTATAGAGCACATATTCATCCGGCCGCTTCTTGCCGGGCAGGATGCCGATCACATTGCGCGACACCGCGCGGCGGATCTTATTGTCAAAGCCGAATGAGGCTTTGAGACCCAATGGAACTGGTTTGAAGCCCTTCATTTTCGCTGCGGCAGACAGTGCGCCAAGGTCCTGCCCCGCCGCGCGCATGATCGCTTCGGCCACCGGCTTCTGGATCCAGCCGTTCGCCACGGTCTGGCTCATGCCATTGTCGGCCCGGTCGACGAAGTACTGCGCTCCGGTCCATGAGCTTTCGACCACGTTCCAGCCATAGGCGGCGGGGAAAGTATCGTGGACGATCAGCGCTCCCGCTGCGCCCTGCCGGGCGGCTTCCTCGAACTTGTAGGGCCAGCGGCCGTACCAGGTCATCCGGCGGCCCTTGAACAGTCCCACCTCGCCCTCGGTCTCGTAGTCTGGGTCATTGACCAGAATGACCGCGATCTTGCCCTTCATGTCGAGGCCGGCGTAATCGTTCCAACCCAACTCCGGCGCATTGATCCCGTAACCGACGAAGACCAGCTCGGCGTCGGTCAGTTCGGTCCGCTCGGTGAAGCGGTAGGATCCGGCGACAAAATCCTTGCCATAGGCGTAGAGCATGGTCCTGGCCCCGCCGGTGATCGCAAGGCCGGTGGGCGCGGTCGCGGTGATTTCCACGGTCGGTACGTCCTGCGTCCAGCCGCCATTGCTGCCGCCGGGATTTCCGGGCTGGAGACCCGCCGCCTTGAACTTTTCAATCAGGTAAGGAACGGTCTTCTCCTCGCCCCCCGGCGTGCTGGGTGCGCGGCCTTCGAACTCGTCTGACGACAGGGTGCGGACCATCTCTTCGAGCAAGGGCTGCGACAACTGCGGTGGCGCGATACTGGGCAAGGCTGCCGGCTTGGCCAGCGCGGCCCCCGACAGCGCGATTGCCGAGGCGAGGATCAGGCGGAGTTTCATTGGTGCAGGCCCCTTGGACTGGTTCCGGAATGGCCCTTGGATTGACAGAGCGCGGCGCGCTTCGCAAGCACGCGTCTATGACTGCAAACTGGAGCGGCGCAATCGAGCGGGCCATCGCCCACGCGCCGTTTCTGGCGCGCGGGCTTGAACGCATGCCGCAATTGGCGGAGCTAATGGCGGCTGGGGACGGCGAAGCTGCCTTGGCCTGGGCCAAGGCTGCGGGCGAAGCTGCGACCGATGTTCCGAGCGCACTGCGGCGAGAGAAGCTCGCTTTGGCCGTGGCTTTGGCGGTCGGTGATCTGGCCGATGCTTTTCCGCTGGCACGCGTGACCGGCGAGCTATCTGCTTTTGCCGACCGCGCGCTCGATGCGGCGATTGCCGACGCAATCCACGCGCGGGTGCCCGATGCCCAGCCCGCCGGCTTCGTCGCACTGGCGCTGGGCAAGCATGGAGCGCAGGAGCTCAACTATTCGTCGGATATCGATCCGATCCTGCTCTACGATCCAGCGCGCCTGCCCCGCCGTGAGCGGGATGAGCCGGGTGAAGCGGCGCAGCGGGTTGCGCGCAGGCTGATGCAAACGATGAGCCACGTCGATGCCGAGGGCTATGTCTTCCGGGTCGATCTGCGGCTGCGCCCCGCCAGCGAAGTCAGCCCGCTGGCGATCCCGATTGATGCGGCGCTGAGCCATTACGAAAGCTCGGCGCTTGCCTGGGAGCGCGCGGCCTTTATCCGCGCACGGGCCTGCTCGGGTGACATCGCGGCTGGCGAGGCGTTCCTCGCCGCGATCCGCGCGTTCGTATGGCGCAAGAGCCTGGATTTCGGCGCGATTGCCGAGATCGGTCGGCTGACTCAGCGGATCCGGGCAAATCATCATGGCCCGCAGCGGCCCGGTCCGGGATTCAACCTCAAGCAAGGCCGCGGGGGCATCCGCGAGGTAGAGTTCTTTGCCCAAACCCATCAGCTGATCCACGGCGGGCGTTTGCCTGAACTGCGGCTGCGCGGCACGCGGGCCAGTCTCGACGCGCTTGCGGCGGCGGGGTTGATCGATGGTGAAGACGCGCAGGTGCTCGGCGAGAGCTACGACCGGCTGCGGACGCTCGAACACCGGCTGCAGATGGTGGCGGACCAGCAGACCCATTCTCTGCCTACAGATTCGACCGCGCTCGACAATGTTGCGCGGCTGGACGGGCTGGCGAGCGGTGCGGCGCTTGTTGCCGAACTGGTGGAGATTACCGAGGCGGTCGGTCAGCGCTATGATCGATTGATCGCGCAGCATGGCGGAGAAACCACAACAGTCGGTCCGCCGCGAACGGGCGAGGCACTCACCGCCGAACTGGGGCGGCTGGGATTTCCCGAACCCGAGGTGCTGTCAGCGCGGATCGAGGGCTGGCGTGGCGGCAAGCTGCGGGTGCTGCGCAGCGAAACCGCACGTGCCGCCTTTGATGCCGTGCAGCCGGCGCTGCTGAACGCCTTCGCCCAAGCCCCCGAACCGCTCCATGCCTTGGTCAGGTGGGAGCAGTTGCTCGGCAATCTGCCCTCGGCGGTTAACCTGTTCCGGCTGCTCGAAGCGCGCCCGGGCCTCACCGAGCTGCTTGCCCGGATACTTTGCCTCGCCCCGCCGCTCGCCGATGCGCTGGCGCGGCGGGCGGACCTGCTCGATCCACTGATCGATGCCTCCGCGTTCGATCTGCCACCCTCGGTCGCGGTGCTGGCCGTGCAATTTGCGCGTGGCGATGCTGACGAGGACTACGAGGCCTTGCTCGACCGAGTGCGCCGCCGGGTGGGCGAAGCGCGGTTCAAGCTGGGCGTGCAACTGGTTGAAGGCACCGGCGATCCGATGGATGTGGCGCAGGGCCTCTCGCGTGTGGCGGAAGCGGCGCTGCAGGTGCTGGCCGATGCCGCCACGACCGAATTCGCCCGCGTCCACGGCACGGTTCCAGGCGGCGAGCTGGTGGTGATGGGCTATGGCCGGCTCGGTGGCGGAGCGCTGACCCACGCCTCGGACCTCGATCTGGTGTTCCTGTTCACGGGCGATCACGCGGCAGAGAGCGATGGCGCACGGCCCTTGGGCGCAACGCTCTATTTCAACCGGCTGGCCCAGCGGGTGATTGCGGCGCTTTCGGTACCGACTGCCGAGGGCGCGCTTTACGAAGTCGATACGCGCCTCAGGCCCTCAGGCGCGCAGGGGCCCATCGCAGTGAGCCTCGATGCCTTTGCGCGCTACCAGCGCGAGAGCGCCTGGACCTGGGAACATATGGCGCTGGCCCGGGCGCGGGTGCTGCACGGGCCGGAAGCGGGGCGCTCGGAGCTGGAAGCGATCGTCCGCGATGTTCTGACCATGCCGCGCGATCCCGCCAAGTTGAAGGCCGATGTGCTCGAGATGCGGACCGAGATGGCGCGGCATAAGCCTGCAAAAGGCCCGCTGGACGTCAAACTGGCGCGTGGTGGGTTGGTCGATGTCGAGTTCATCACGCACTATTTGCAGCTTCGCGAGCGCAAGGCACTAACCCCGTCGCTCCCGGCGGCCATTGCCGAACTTGTTGCTGCGGGCCTGCTGCCCGAGGACTTCCACGAATCCCATGGCCAGCTTGCCCGGTTCCTGATTGCCGCGCGGCTTTTGGCTCCCGATGCGCAGGAACCCTCTGGCGGAGCGCGGGCAGTGCTTGCACAGGCCACCTGTTCGGGCGATTGGGCTGGACAACTCAGCGCCCTTGCCGAATCGCGTCGCGCCGTGGCGCGGGTCTGGCAGGATCTGTTTGGCGAAATCTTGGAGACCGAATGATGGCTGACTTCCCCGGCGTGGGCGACAAGCTGCCCGATATCGCGATGCAAACGCCGGATGGCGGCAGCGTCAAACCGTCCGACTTCGCTGGACAAAAGCTGGTGCTGTTCTTCTACCCCAAAGACGATACCCCCGGTTGCACCACCGAGAATATCGACTTTTCCGCGCTTGCAGCCGAGTTCACCAAGGCCGGGACCGCGCTGCTTGGCGTGAGCAAGGACCCGCCGAAGAAGCACCAGAAATTCATCGCCAAGCACAGCCTGACTGCGCCGCTCGCCTCCGACGCAGAAGAAGGCGGGCTGTCCGACGCGCTGGGGGTCTGGGCCGAAAAGTCGATGTATGGCCGCAGCTATATGGGCATGGTCCGCTCGACCTATCTGGTCGGCGCGGATGGAAAGATCGCGCGGATCTGGAATCCGGTGAAGGTCAAGGGCCATGCTGCCGAGGTGCTGGAAGCGGCGCAGATCTTATGATTCTTCCCATTTTCGACGAATGTCGCAAATGGGGAGGTGGCTGGCTCGACAGAGCCAGACGGAGGGGTTTCAGCTGCTCCGCATTACCCCTCCGTCTCGCCTTCGGCGATCCACCTCCCCATTTGTGCTGCGCAAAAATGGGAAGAACCATTTGACTAGCGTCGCCGCGGCGATCCGCGTCGCGCTGCTCACCGCCGACCCAACCGCCAAGGCTTTCGCTGCGCGGCAGGTGGCGCGCGACTGGGCAGCGGGGCGGCTGGCATTCGCGTTCGACATGCCGATGCCTGATTGTCCGGCTTGGCCCGATGCACCTGAACTGCTCGCACCGGGCAAAATGCCCAAGCGCGGCAAAGGCGGTTCGGAGCGCGGTCGCATCGCCCTATGGCATGCCTTGGCGCACATCGAATTCGTCGCGATTGACCTCGCACTCGACATGGCCGGGCGGTTCGGAGCCGAGATGGGGCCGGATTTCGTCAGCGACTTCCTGAGCGTTGCCGCGGATGAGGCGATGCATTTCAGCCTGCTGGCGCGCCACCTGCGCAAGCAGGGCAGCCATTACGGCGCGCTTCCCGCCCATGCCGGGTTGTGGGATGCCGCTTTCGAAACCCGCCACGATGTTGCAGCGCGGCTGGCAGTGGTGCCGATGGTGCTCGAAGCGCGCGGGCTTGATGTGACGCCGGCCACACTCGAACGAGTCCGTGCCGCCGGGGACCAAACCGGGACGCGCATCCTGCAACGAATCCTTGACGACGAAATCCGCCATGTCGGATTCGGCGCAAAACACTTTATCGCACACGCTTCGGCGCGCGGAGATTCGCCCGAAGCGCACTGGAAAACCCTTGTTGCGCGCCATTTTCGGGGCTCCGTTAAGCCGCCGTTCAACGACTCGGCGCGTTCCGCAGCCGGTTTATCGCGCAGCTTCTATGCCGGGGTTGCATGTTAACCTCTCCCCGGCTCTACCCCCCCTCAAGCGAGACGGCGGGGGGTACCGACCATCTCAGAATTAAGGTTCGGCGGCATCAATCGCTGTCGGTCCGAGCATGACAAACCGGCGCAAAGTCCGGCGTAAACAAGGTAGTTTGAGTGGTCGCAGTTTCGTTTTTTGCCAAGGCCCGTGCAGTTGTTGCAGCCGTTGCTGCGATCGCCGGTCTGGCCTCCGCCAACCCTGCGCTTGCCAATAGCAGCGCCACGGCTGATATCGCCGCCCCGCTTCGTGAAGCGCAGTCGGCACGCCCCGGTGCCAGTGGTGATGAAGAATTCCGCCGCCTGTTCGCCACCTGGCAGTCGGGTGACAAGGCCCCGATCGTGGCCAGCGGCACTGCCACCGGCCCGAGCGCTGCCAGCCCGCTGCGGATTGGCCGCACCGCGATTCCTTCGCTCAACCCGCTTGCCGGCGCTGCGCTGACCAGCGGCTTCGGCACCCGAATCCACCCGGTGCTGGGCGGCCGCCGCGGGCACAAGGGCATTGACCTCGCCAGCCCGACCGGCACCCCGATCCGCGCCACGGCAGATGGCGTGATCAGCCGCGCTGATTGGTTCTCGAGCTACGGCCTGTTCGTTTCGATCGAACACGGCGGCGAAATCCAGACCCGTTACGGCCACATGTCGCGGCTCAATGTCGCTGCTGGGCAAGCGGTCAAGAAGGGTGACATCATCGGCTATGTCGGCTCGACCGGCCGCTCGACCGGCCCGCACCTGCACTACGAAGTCCGCATCGCTGGGCGCGCGGTGAACCCGGTGCCCTATATGCAGGGCACCATGCAGCTGGCCACCAGCGATCCCGCAGCAGCGCGCGGCGGCGAATAAACACAGTTTCTCGTCCGGTACCGGGCAGAGACCCGGATCGGGTTTCAGCTTCTGGGAGGATGCTGGGAACAAGGCGGCTTCGGCCGCCTTTTTCTTTTGGTGCAGGCCCACCCTGCGGCAACAAGCCCTTTGCGCTTCTTAATCGTTCGGTTAAACTCCCCGCCAAACGCGGCCTGACCGCGCAGGAGAGTGAGCCCCTATGCACCCCTCAATCCACGCCAAGAACCAACCTGACCGGCCAGCAATCATCATGGCTGCCAGCGGCGAGACGATCAGCTTTGCCGAACTCGACCGGCGCTCAAACCAAGTGGCGCAGTTGCTGCGCTCGCGCGGGATCAAGATCGGCGATACGGTCGCACTGTGCATGGAAAACCACCCCTGGTTCTTCTGTCTGACCTGGGGATTTCAACGCGCAGGGGTACACTATGTCGGCATATCCAGTCGCCTGACCCCATCCGAAATCGCCTATATCCTTGAAGACAGTGGCGCGAAGCTGCTGTTTTCATCGACCTTTCTCACCGAAACGATGGATGCCGTGGCGCAGTTGGCATCGCCTGTTCCGCAATTGCGGTTTGGGGTCAACGCCGAAGCGGCGCTCGCTGCAATGCCTGACACGCCCATTGCTGACGAGCGCGCCGGGGTCGACATGCTCTATTCCTCCGGGACCACCGGTCGGCCCAAAGGCGTCAAGATTCCGCTGCCCGAGGACCCGGCGATCGACCAGATGAACGCGCTGGTTGGCCTCACCATGATGGCGTTCGGGATCAAGCCCGATTCAGTCTATCTCTCCCCAGCTCCGCTCTACCACGCCGCGCCGCTGCGCTGGTCGATGACGATCCAAAAGCTCGGCGGGACCGTGGTGGTGATGGAAAAGTTCGACCCCGAGGCTGCGCTCGCCGCGATCGAGAAGTACCGGATCACCGACAGCCAATTTGTGCCGACCCATTTCGTGCGGATGCTCAAGCTTCCGCAAGAGGTGCGCGCCAAGTATGACCTTTCGACCCTGAAATGCGCGATCCATGCAGCAGCGCCATGCCCGGTGCCGGTCAAGCGGGCGATGATCGACTGGTGGGGGCCGGTAATCTATGAGTATTACGCTGGAACCGAGGGCAATGGTTTTACATTTGTAACGAGCCAGGAATGGCTGCAGAAGCCCGGCACTGTCGGCAAGGCGCTGACCGGGATCATCCGGGTCTGCGATGAGGATGGTAACGAGTTGCCACGCGGCAGCGAAGGTCAGATCTTCTTCGAACCGACCGAAGGCATGGTCCCCTTCGAATACCACAACGATCCACAGAAGACCGCGGATGCTCGCAACCAGCATGGCTGGTCCAGCCTGGGCGATGTCGGCTATCAGGATGAGGACGGCTACCTGTTCCTGACCGACCGCAAGAGCTTCATGATCATCTCGGGCGGGGTCAACATCTACCCGCAGGAAATCGAGAACCTGCTCGTCACCCATCCAAAGGTCGCCGATGCCGCTGTGATCGGCGCACCGGATGAGGAAATGGGTGAAAAGGTGGTGGCGGTGGTCCAGCCGCTCGACATGGCAAGCGCCGGACCGGAACTGGCGGCGGAGCTGACCGACTATCTCGCAAAAGAACTCAGCCGCGTGAAGATGCCGCGCCAGATCGATTTCCGCGCCGAGCTTCCGCGCGAGCTGACCGGCAAGCTCTACAAGCGCCTGCTGCGCGATGAGTACTGGGCAGCGGTAAAGGAGAGCGCGGCGTGACCAGTCTGAACGAAGCCGATCTGGCCCATGCCGTGCTCGCACCGGAAAGCTACGCCGCGTGGGATCCCTTGCTCGATCTGTTCGACGAGCTTCGCAGCGAAAGCCCGGTGCGGCGGATCACCTCTCCCACGGATGACTTCGATCCCTTCTGGCTGGTGACCGGCTACAATGAAGTGATGCGGGTCTCCAAGGATAACGCGACTTACCTCAACGCCCCGCGCCCTTCGGTGTTCACCAACAAGCAGGGTGAAGCTTTTGCGCGGCAGATCACCGCCGCACAGGGGGAGGAAAGCCCCAACCTGGTCTCCTCATTGGTCGCGCTCGATGCGCCAAAGCATCCCAAGCTGCGGCGGCTGACGCAGGACTGGTTCATGCCCAAGAACCTGCGGACGATCGAAGCGGCGGTGCGCGAACTGGCGGCGAAGACGGTCGACAAATTCATCGCAGCCGGACCTGAAGCCGACTTCGTGCCGCTGGTCGCCGCGCCCTATCCACTCCACGTGGTGATGCAGATCCTCGGCGTGCCCGAGGAGGATGAGCCGCGGATGCTGTTCCTGACCCAGCAGATGTTCGGTGGACAGGATGAGGATCTCAACAAGTCCGGCCTTGCTGGCCTGTCGCCTGAGCAGATTTTTCAGATCGTCAGCGGGGCGGTGAAGGATTTCGAGGCCTATTTCGAAGGGCTGGCCGATCAGCGCCGCGCCAACCCCACCGAAGATGTCGCCACGCTGCTGGCCCAGGCCGATATCTCGGCGCGCGACCGGGCGGGCTATTACATTATCATTGCGGCCGCCGGCCACGATACCACCAGCGCCTCCACCGCCGGGGCGATGCTCGCGCTGGCGCAGGACCCGGAGCAGTTCGCGCGGGTCAAGGCGGACCGCTCGCTGGTTCCCGGTATCGTCGAAGAGGCGATCCGCTGGACCACGCCGGTGCAGCACTTCATGCGCACCGCCAGCGCGGATACCGAGCTGGGCGGGGTCAGGATCGCGAAAGGTGACTGGCTGATGCTCAACTATGTCGCCGCCAACCACGATCCCGCGCAGTTTGAGAACCCGCGCAAATTCGACGCGGCGCGCGAACACAACCGGCACCTGGCCTTTGGTGCCGGTGCACACCAGTGCTTGGGCCTGCATCTCGCGCGGCTGGAGATGCGGCTGCTGTTCGAGGCGCTGCTTGACCGGATCGAGACGGTCGAACTGGCCGGCGAGCCCAAGCGCGCGAAGAGCACCTTTGTGGGCGGGCTGAAGACTTTGCCGCTACGGTTTCGGGCATCTTAGGGGTCTCTTCATCCCTGCAAAAGTAAATACTTGCGAGATCACGCCAACCGGCTAGACCTCGGCGCAGATCGCCGTGGCGTTACGGCCCAGCAGGGGAGCGCATGACATGCCGACATTTGTGGGGACTACTGGAAACGATACGCTGACCGGAACCAGCGACGCCGATACCATGATCTCCAACGGCGGCAGTGATTTGATCAATGCCGGGGACGGTGACGATACCGTCATCGTGATTTCGCAAACTTCCGGCTATGGCAACCTGAATGGCGGCAATGGTTACGATACGCTGCAACTCGACCGGGCGCTTTCCCCCACCACCTTGCAGGGCAGCGGCGGACCCTATGCGCTGAATCTGGCGATCATGAACAACACCGCCACGACCGCGCTGACCTCGTTCGAACGGCTGGTGTTCAATTCACAGGCCGGGGATCAGATGTCGCTGAACCTGGCCTTTGGCGGCAACAGCGGTGCAGGCAATCTGGTTGGCACGGGGCTTTCAGCCACAGCCGAAATCCGCGGCGGGGCAGGGCAGGACTTGCTCAACCTGTCTTACAACAGCGGGGGCCTGCCGGGCACGGTCACCGCGCCCAGCTTTACCTTCAGCAACTGGGATACGCCCACCCGCGCCTATCTGGGTGACCGGGTGACGATCACTGTCTCGGGTGCCGGCAATACCACGCTGAACGGCAGCGCGCATACCGGGGTGCAGGGGCTGAACGGCGGAACCGGCAGCGATATCATCAACGGGTCCGATGACATGGACCTGATCAGCGGCGGCGGGGGCGGCAACGATCAGCTGTTCGGCAACGGCGGCGATGATACGCTGTTCCTGATCAACAGCTATTTCATCAATCCCGCTAATGGCGTGCCTGGCCCGGAAACGACCCGGACCGGGGCCGGATCGCTGTTCCACGGCGGTAGCGGCACGGACTTCCTGATGCTGGGCGGCAATGTGAACTTCCAGGGCACGATCCAGGATATCGAAGGGCTGGTCCTGCTCGCCCCCTATACCAATCTGAACAACGTCCCCGGCGCAATTACCGGCGGTTCGCAATACAGCACCTTTGCCGAGTTCGGCGCTGCCACCTGGGCCATGTTGCCCAGCAACCTGATCGTCGCGGGCCAGGGCTATGTCCTGATCCGGGCCGGCGGCACCGGTGATACCGTCAATCTGACCGGCCTGGTGTTCGATCCCGGCACTTCCGTGCTGTTCGACCTGCGCGGCGGGGCGGGCAATGACACCCTGACCGGGACCAACAATACCGATTACTTCGCCTCTAGCGGCGGCATCGATGTGCTGAACGGGATGGGCGGCGATGATCAGTTCTACCTGAACAACGGCCCCGCCAACGCCAATGGCGGCGATGGTAACGATACCTTCCTGTTCTACAGCGGCGCGCAGGCCAGCAACATCGCGGGCGGGGCGGGCAATGATACGCTTTATGTCGTGGCCGATACGGTGCTGAGCGGCTCGATCTCGGGAATCGAAACGATCGGATTACAAAGCGCGGTTCTGACCATGAGCGGCACCACCTTTGCGAACGGCTTCGCGGCCAATTCCAGTGTTCAGGGAACCGGCATTATTGTTGTTGGCATGGTGGCAGGCACTCCTTTCCTCGGACAGAATCTGGTGATGAATACGTCCACCGTCGCATTCGATGTGATTGGCAGCGCTGGCGTGGATATCATTAAGGCCAACCTCAATGCCTTTAACTTCATCAATGGCGGGGATTCGACCGACCAGATCCGTGGCGGCGCGCTCATCGATACGATCAACGGCGGCAACGGCAATGACAAGATCATTGGCTTCACCGGGGCTGACACGCTGACCGGCGGGGCGGGTGCGGACCAATTCCGCTACCTGTTCGCCAGCGACAGCGGGGTGGGCGGCGCGGCAGATCACATCACCGATTTCGTCGCCGGGACCGATCGGTTCAATTTCAGCCTGCTCGATGCCGATCCGGTCGCGCCGGGCCGACAGGCGCTGAGCTTCATCAACACCGCCGCCTTCAGTGCGACCGGTGCTGCCGAGGTGCGCTACGGGGTGTCCGGCGCCGATCTGTTGGTGCAGGTCGATCTGGATGGCAATGGCACGGCGGACATGGAGATCGTGCTCGACGGTGCTTCGGCTCAGACGCTGACCGGCGGTGATTTCATGCTCTGAACGCCGGGGCGCGCAGACTTACCAGCGTACCAACCGGGGCACGATCAGCCGCCCGGCCAGTGCGCACAGGCCGACGGCGGCGGTGTACCAGATGCCGATGTATTGCACGGTCAGGCTGGGGCAGTGGAGGCTGTAGGCGAAAGTGCCAAAGGCCCCAGCGGCCAGCCCGACCAGCCAGCCGGTGCGGTTCAGCGCCACCGGCGCGCCGCGGCGCAGCCACAGCGTCAGCGCGCCGCCGATCGCCAGGCCGCTAAGCCCGCCGATCGCCAGGCACCAGGGGCCGTTGGGCGAAGTCAGCTCCGCCATCGGCATCGCGCCTTCGTTCAGCGTCAGCAGCAAGGCGGCAAGCGGGAACAGCAGCGCCGCGCCCAGCGCCCAGCGCCAGCCGGTGCTCGCCTGGCCCACTCCGGGCCGTGCCGCCGCCGCCACCGCGCTCAGGCAAGCGCTGCCCAGCAAGAGCAGCATCCCCCCGCGCAGCACCACCAGTCCGGCCGGATGTCCCTCCGCGATGTCGGTACGCATACCGAACTGCCAGGCCACCACGGCCACGGCTGCGGCGGTTAGCCCCAGCACCAGGGCCCAGGCATGGCGCGGCGCGACCGGCGCGACGGGGGTGAGGTCGGCGACAAGATCGTCGATCGAGGACTTGGGCATCTTCATTCGCTTTCTACCAGCGCGGCAAGGCGTTTGAGGCCGCGGTGGATATTGACTTTGACGAGGGGTTCGGACTGGCCGCAGCGCTGCGCGGCCTCGACAATCGAAAGCCCCTCGATCTTGACCGCACGGATCGCGGCGACCTGGGCGGGGGGCAGGAACTGTAGCAGCCGGTCAAGGCTGATCCGCGCGGCCAGCTCTTCGGCATCGGCCTCGGTCGCGGGTTCACTCACGATCGGCTCTTCGGCGGCGCGGTAGGTGCGGCGCAGCGCGTCGATCCAGCGATAACGCGCGATCGCCGCCAGCCAGGGCAGATAGGGGCGTTCCGGATCGTAGCTGGCGCGCTTGGTGTGGAGCGAGACCAGCACTTCCTGCACCAGATCGTCGACCGCCGCCGGGGCGATCCGCCGTGCGTAGAAGCGCTTCAGCCAGTCGCGGCTCGCCTCCAGCACCAGCCGGTAGGCTTGGCTGTCGCCCTGCTGGGCCTGCGCCATCCAGCGCGCCAGTGTGGCATCGTCAGCCCTCATTTTGCGCGGGTTCGGGCCAGCCAATGGTCGAGCCCGAACAGCCCGCTACCGCGCACGATCAGCAGGCCCGCCAGCGCGGTCCAGACGATGTGCGTGGTCCACCAGGCCTCGGGAAACACGAAGATCTGGATCACCAGCGTCATCCCCAGAAGCGCGGCGGCCGAAGCCCGGGTGAATAGCCCGGCCACCAGCAGCAGCGGGAAGAGGTGCTCCGCGCCGGTTGCGAGCGTAGCGGCGAGATCGGGCGGCAGCGGCACGCCCGCATAATCATTTTCGAACAGGTAGTGGGTCGAATCGCTGATTGTCAGCCAGGTGCCTTCGACCACTTTGGACCGGCCCGAGCGCCAGAATATGCCGGCAAGCGCCAGGCGGACAACCAGCAGCACGATGCTTTCCGGGATCCGCCCCGATAGCATGGCCACCAACCGGTCATAACCGGAGAGAATGCGCTGCATGGTTGCCTCCTGTCGGCTTGCTTGGGAAGCGCTCAGCGGTTGATCGGGGTGAGCGAGCCATTGCCTTTGGGAGTCTTGGTGGCAAGGCAGGTGCCCTTCTTGACCAGCTTCCAGGCGTTGCCCTGATAGTCACGGGTCGAGGTGCCGGCGCAGCTGGTGCCGGGGCCTGCGGCGCAATCGTTCTGCCCGGCTTTGGCGATGCCATAGCACTTTTCCATCGCCGGCTTGGCTTGTGCCGAGGCCGGGGTGGCGGCGGTAGTGATGGCGAAGATCGTGCCGGTTGCGGCGAGGCCGGCCAGCGCGGCGAGGGGAGCCTTGGTCATGATACGGTTTCCTTTAGGGCGGTTACAGGGGTGAAGCTATCGGGTGCGAACCCGCTTTGCAGCGGAGCACTGCCCCCTATTCGCGGCCCCATCGACCGTGGTTACAGGTCAGCGTCGGAAAATTTCCTGGGGCCTCCGTGTAACCGCTGGCGGCACAAACGCGAACTGCAGCATGTCCATCCCGGACGCCGTTCAAACCGACCCTGCCAAAGAGGATGACTATCATGACCACCACCCGCAAAATCACCCACGCTGCGCTCGCCGGTGCCTTCGCGCTGAGCTCAGCTGCCGCCTTCGCTGCCCCTGCTCCGGCCGGAAGCAGCGGCGGCGCGATCGGCTCGAACGACACTGTCCATTGCTATGGCGTGCATAGCTGCAAGGGCAATTCGGACTGCGCCACCACCGAAAACAGCTGCCGCGGCCAGAACGAGTGCAAGGGCCACGGCTTCAAGGCGATGAAGGCCGGCGAATGTCTGGCCAAGGGCGGCGTGATCGGCGACCTCAAGTAAGCCTTTCGCAGCTGCGCGGTCCGGGCGGGTGCACGCCCCCCCTCCCGCCTGTCCGGGCCGCGCAAACATTGCTAGCCGAACCATCAGATGCCTGACCCGATCACCCCCTTTGCCGGCTTCGGACTGGGTTTGCGCAGCCAGCACTATGCCGATTTTCTCAACGTCGAAACCCGCGTGCCGGTCGATTTCGTCGAGGTGATCTCCGAAAATTTCATGCTCGAAGGCGGTCGTCCACTGCGCATCCTGGAGCAGGTCCGGCGCGACTATCCGGTGATCCTGCACGGGGTCTCGCTGTCGGTCGGCTCGGCCCACGGGCTTGATGCCGAGCATCTGGACCGGCTGGCCAAGCTGGCCGAGCGGATCGAACCGCTGTGGGTTTCGGATCACCTGTGTTGGACCCGCTCAAGCGCGCACAACAGCCACGATCTGCTGCCGCTGCCGCTCACCGGCGCGGCGCTCGACGTGGTCTGCGCCAATGTGGGCCGGGTGCAGGATCGGCTCGGCCGGGCCTTTGTGCTGGAAAACCCGTCCAGCTACCTCACCTTTCCCGAGGACGAGTTGACCGAGTGGGAATTTCTGAGCGAAATCGCGCGCCGGACCGGCTGCTATCTGCTGCTCGACATCAACAATATCTATGTCTCTGCGCACAACCACGGTTTTGCGGCGGCGGATTATCTGGCTGGAATCCCAGCTGAGCGGGTCCGCCAGATCCACCTTGCCGGGCATACCCCGGGAGAGATTTTGATCGATACGCACGACCGCGCCGTGGCCGAACCCGTGTGGCAGCTTTACGCTCAGGCCATCGCCACGCTCGGCCCGGTTGCTACGATGATCGAACGTGATGGCAATGTGCCGCCGCTGGGCGAACTGCTCGACGAACTCGGCCGTGCGCGGACGCTGGCCGAGGCGCAAGCCAAGCGCGTGGCGGTCGCATGATCACACTGGCCGCCACGCAGACCGCGTTCATCGCGCAGCTGCTCGACGACGAGCTGCCGTTACCCCCCGGCTGGTCCGAGCGGATGCGCGTTGGGCTGGAAATCTACCGCAACAATTACCGCACCGCACTGATTGAGGCGTTGCGCGACACCTATGCCCGCACTGCGCGCTGGGTGGGCGAAGCTGCTTTTGCGCAAGCCGCAGCGCACCATCTGGTGCTCAATCCACCCACCAGCTGGACCAACGACCGCGCCGGAGCAGGGTTTGACCAGACCGTCACACAACTCTTCGCCAAGGATCCGGAAGTCGGCGAGCTGGCCTGGGCCGAATGGGCCATGCTCGAAGCCTTCGGTGCGCGTGATGCGGATCCTTTGACCGCACCGGCTTTCGCGGCCCAGACGGCCGGCTACGCCGAGGCCGAGTGGGTAGGTCTGCGGCTGCAGCTGATGCCAGGCGTCGCGACGCGCACGATCGCGCATGATCTGGGCGCGATCTGGCACCTGCTCGAAGCGGCCGGCGATGCGGAAGACTTTGTACCCAGCGCAGCGCCGCTCGTCGCGCCGCTGGCCTGCCATGTCTACCGCGAGGGAGAGAGGCCACTGTTCATCACCGCCCCCGCGCACGAATGCCCCGCACTGCACGCGATGCAGAATGGCGCAAACTTCGGCGAAGTTTGCGAGCAGCTCGCCGCAGTGCTTGGCCCGGAAGCCGCCGCGCCTGAGGCGGGGACCATGCTGGGCCGTTGGCTGCATCTGGGGCTGATCGAGCGGATTGCGGACCGCTAACCCACCTGCCGCCATTCCCCCGGCGCAAGCCCATCGAGCGACCACTCCCCAATCCGCCAACGCACCAGCCGCAAGGTTGGATGGCCGACCACCGCCGTCATCCGCCGGACCTGCCGGTTACGGCCTTCGCGGATGGTCAGTTCGATCCAGCAATCGGGAACGCTCTTGCGAAACCGCACCGGCGGATCGCGCGGCCAAAGCCGCGGCGGATCGATCTGCCGCGCCTCGGCGGGCCGGGTCTGGCCATCGTTCAGTTCCACCCCGCGCCGCAGCCGTTCCAGCGCCGCAGTGCCAATCTCTCCCTCAACCTGCACCAGATAGGTCTTGGCCAACTTGTGCCGGGGATCGGCGATCCGCGCCTGCAACCGCCCATCATCGGTCAATAGCAGCAAACCTTCGCTATCCCGGTCGAGCCTCCCCGCCGGATAAACGCCGGGCAAATCGATATAGTCCGAAAGCGTCGTGCGCCTTGCTCCACCGCTGTTGTCTGTGAACTGCGACAGCACGTTCATCGGCTTGTTGAAGGCGATAAGACGGCTCACCCCGCGTTGAGCAAGCGCGTGGCGATGGCGCTCACGTCGTCTTTCAGATCTTCGCGCTGCAAGGCCAGCGCCAGCGTCGCTTCGACGAAGCCGGCCTTGCTGCCGCAGTCATAGCGCTGACCCGCAAAAGTCACCGCGTGGAACGGCTGCTGGCCGATCATCTGTGCCATCGCGTCGGTCAACTGAATCTCGCCGCCTGCGCCCTTTTCCTGCCGATCGAGCACGCGCATCACTTCGGGCTGGAGGATGTAGCGGCCCGAGACAATCAGGTTGCTGGGAGCGTCTTCCTGGCGGGGTTTTTCGACCAGCCCGACGACTTCGGTGATTGCGCCGCGCGCCTTGCCGGGGGCGATCACGCCGTAGCTGGAGACTTCTTCGCGCGGGACCTCGAGCACCGAAATCAGGTTTCCGCCGTGTTCGTCGTAGGCCTCGACCATCTGCTTCATGCAGCCCCCCGATCCATCGCTCCGGCCAATCATCAGCTCATCGGGCAGCAGGATCGCGAAGGGTTCATCGCCGACAATCGCCCGCGCGCACCAGATCGCGTGACCCAGGCCCAGCGGCACCTGCTGGCGCACGGTCACCAGATTGCCCGGGCTGAGCCGGGTGGGGGCGAGCACCGCCATGTCCTTCGCCCGGTCCTTTAGCGTGGTTTCCAGCTCAAAGGCCATGTCGAAGTGATCGATCAGCGCGGTCTTGCCGCGGCCGGTCACGAAGATCATCTGCTCGATCCCCGCCTCACGCGCCTCATCCACCGCGTACTGGATCAGCGGGCGATCGATGATCGGCAGCATTTCCTTGGGGATCGCCTTGGTCGCAGGCAGGAAACGGGTGCCAAGCCCGGCGACCGGGAAGACGGCTTTGCGGATCGGTTTTCTGGCGGCCATGCGCGTGGAATCGCAGGGGTTTGTTACAACGTCAACTGTTGCGGAAGTTCGCGCGAAGACGCGACGAGAACGAAGAACGCCATGGTGCTGTGCATGGCCGTAGACCGCTTGATCCTGGATCGCCGAGGTTGTTGCGGCCCCGGGGACAGAATGCGGCTTTGCCGCACGCTCCACCGCTTTGCGATCCTCCGTCTCTTTGCGTCTTCGCGCGAACTTTCCTCTACGCTGCGTCTCGGCGTGAACCCAGTTCTTGCCGCGCAATCGATTCCCGCTAAACGCTTCACCTATGGACAAGATCATCATTCAAGGCGGCAAACGCCTTTCCGGCACCATTCCCATTTCCGGCGCGAAGAACGCGGCGCTCACGCTGCTGCCCTGCGCGCTTCTCACCGAAGAGCCGCTGACACTGCGCAACCTGCCGCGCCTCGCCGATATCGACGGGTTCCAGCACCTGATGAACCAGTTCGGCGTCACCACCGTGATCCAGGGCACGCGGCCCGAGGATTTTGGCCGGGTGATGAGCCTTGAGGCGACCCGCATCACCTCCACCGTCGCGCCCTATGACCTCGTGCGGAAGATGCGCGCGAGCATTCTGGTGCTCGGCCCGATGCTGGCCCGCGCGGGCGAGGCGACCGTCTCGATGCCCGGCGGCTGCGCGATCGGCAACCGCCCGATCGACCTGCACCTGAAGGCGCTTGAGGCGATGGGTGCGACGATCGAGCTGGCCGCCGGCTATGTCCGCGCGGTGGCGCCCGATGGCGGCCTGCCCGGCGGGCGCTATGCCTTCCCGGTGGTCTCGGTCGGCGCGACCGAGAACGCGCTGATGGCCGCCGTGCTCTGCACCGGCAAGACCGTGCTGCACAACGCCGCGCGCGAGCCGGAAATCGTCGACCTGTGCAAGCTGCTGGTGGCGATGGGCGCCCAGATCGAAGGGATCGGCACCAGCGACCTGACGATCCACGGCGTGCCCCGCCTGCACGGCGCGACCTACCGCGTGATGAGCGACCGGATCGAGGCCGGCTCCTATGCCTGCGCCGCGGCGATCACCGGGGGCGAGGTGTTCCTGCAGCACGCCGTGGCCGAGGAAATGGACGCCACCCTGCAGGCGCTGCGCGATGCCGGGGTCCATGTCGAGCCGCGCGCCGGCGGGATCCATGTCGCCGCCCAGGGCAAGATGAAGGCCGTCACCCTCGCCACCGCGCCCTACCCCGGCTTTGCCACCGACATGCAGGCCCAGCTGATGGCGATGCTGTGCCTCGCCGAAGGCAGCTCGGTGCTGACCGAGACGATCTTCGAAAACCGCTACATGCACGTCCCCGAGCTCAACCGGATGGGCGCGCACATCGAAACCAAGGGCCGCACCGCCGTGGTCCACGGGGTCGAGAAGCTGACCGGCGCCGAAGTGATGGCCACCGACCTGCGCGCCTCGATGAGCCTGGTGATCGCCGGGCTGGCGGCGGAGGGCGAGACGCAGGTGCACCGGCTCTACCACCTCGATCGCGGCTACGAGCGGCTGGAGGAGAAGCTGGCCTTGGTGGGCGCGCAGATCGAGCGGGTTGGGGGGGATTGATGCGTATTCGCGTCGGGAGCTTGGTTTCCGCCCTAGTGCTGACACTTCTGCCAACCACCTTGCGCGCCCACGAAATCACCGAGAGCGAGCTCATCGCTCGCACCACCCTCGCCCCCGCCGAGCTCGAGCGGCGCGAGGCGGCGGTGGCGGCGTTGACCCCGGCGCAGCAGGGTGAGGCGATGGTCGCGGCGGTCAGGGACCGGACGATCGTCTATTACCAGCCCGGCCACGGGGTTTACGTCGAATATACCTCGGCCGAGGGCCGGGTCTTCATGTGGTATCCGCGCAACCGGCGGGTGGTTTACGGCACCTGGGGGCTGCGCGATTTCGGCGGGCCGAAGCTCTGTTACAAGTATCTGGACTCGGTCAACGGCGTCACGGGGGAGTATGAGCAGGACGAGTGCATCCCACCACGCCAGAAGCTGGTCGCCGCCGAAATGCTCGATTCGCGCCCCGGCGATCCGTTCGGGCTGGCTTCGGGGAAATTGCCTTATCCCAAGGCCAAGTTCGACCTGCCCGATTGGCCCGCGCCATAGATCTGCTTGGGCCCAGGCAAGCAACGGCTTGCGCGCACCCGGCTTGACGGGTTGAGCCCTCCACGGCACCTTCAATGCACCGGGGCAAAGCAACCTCCCGGTGAAGCGGCCTGACCGCCCAAGCGTTGCCTTTCAGGCTCGCGTCAGCGCGGGCGCTAAGGCATTGGGCGTAACATGACTGCACCGGCACCCACCTTTCCCGAACTCTTCCGCGTTTTCACCCGCATCGGGCTGCTTTCGTTCGGCGGGCCCGCCGGGCAAATCGCGTTGATGCACCGCGAGCTGGTCGAGGAGCGGGGCTGGGTCAGCGAGGAGCAATACCTCCACGCGCTCAACTTCTGCCACCTGCTGCCGGGGCCCGAGGCGCAGCAGCTGGCGACCTGGGTCGGGTGGAAGCTCCACGGGGTGCGCGGCGGGCTGGCGGCGGGGCTGCTGTTTGTCATCCCGGGGGCGTTGGTGATTCTGGCCTTGTCGATGCTTTATGCGCTGGCCGCCAACCTGACGTGGTTCGCAGCGCTGTTCCTCGGGATCAAGGCGGCAGTGCTGGCGATCGTGGTGCAGGCGCTGCTGCGGATTGCGGGGCGTTCGCTGGACACAAGGTTCAAGCAGGGTCTGGCGGTCGCGGCTTTTGTGGCGCTGTTCTTCCTCGATCTGCCCTTTCCACTGGTGGTGCTGGGAAGCGGCGCGCTGGGGATGATTGTGGCTGCAATCCGGCCCGATTTGCTCGCGCTCAAGCCCAGCATCGCCGCGCCGATCACCGCACCGCGTCCATGGGGACAGAGCCTACGCGCGATTCCCGTCTGGGGCGCGATCTGGGCCGCGCCGCTGGGCATCGTGCTCGCCGCGCTCGGCCCGGATCATGTGCTGTGGGACATCGGCAAGTTCTTCAGCCAGCTCGCGGTGGTGACCTTCGGCGGGGCCTATGCGGTGCTGGCCTATATGGCGCAGGAGGCGGTCAATGGCTTCGGCTGGCTGACTGCGGGCGAAATGGCCGACGGGCTGGGGCTGGCCGAGACCACGCCGGGGCCGCTGATCCTCGTCACCCAGTTCACCGGCTTCCTCGCCGCCTTCCGCGCGCCCGAGCCGTTCTCGCCGCTGGTCGCGGGGCTGCTTGGCGCGGGGCTGACCACCTGGGTGACCTTCGCACCGTGCTTTCTGTGGATCTTCACTTTCGCGCCGTGGATCGAGCGGCTGGAACACGCGGTGAAGCTCAAAGGCGGGCTCGCCGCGCTGACGGCGGCGGTGGTCGGCGTGATCGCCAACCTCACCGCCTGGTTCCTGCTCCACGTGCTGTTCGCGCGGGTCGGTGAGGCGCGGTTCGGGGCGATCCGCCTCCACCTTCCCGACTGGACCAGCTTTGACTGGCGCGCCGGGCTGCTCGCCGCTCTCGCTGCCGCATTGATCTTCGGCCTCAAGTGGAACGTGATCCGCGTGCTCGCTGTGGCCGCGCTAGGCGGACTGCTGTTGGCCCAGCTCTGAGACCAGCCACCCCACCAGCCAGACCCGCACCGCTCCCGCCAGCCCCGGCGGCACCGCGGCCCGGATCCGCTCGGCATCGATCCGTGCGACCAGGGCGTTGATCGGCAGCCCCTCGGCGCTCGCGGCCTGCTTGAGCAGTTCCCAGAACAGCGGTTCAAGGCTGATCGAAGTCTTGTGCCCGGCGATTTCGATCGAGCGCTTGAGCGGGGGGTGGAACGGGGTGGTCATGCGGTGGAGAGGTTAACCCGCAATGCGGCTGCGGCAAAGCCGCATCCGTGACGTCAGACGGGATCGTCGGACTTGCGGTCCGCCGCCCCGCTGGCCGAGCCGGGTCGTGGCTGCGCCACCGGCGTCTAACTTATCGTTCGCCATGCGAACGCCCGCGTTATCCGCCTCGACCCGTCAATACATATGCTGCCCGCCGTTGATCGACAGCGTCGACCCGGTCACAAAGGCCCCGTTCTCCGAGGTCAAAAACGCCACGGCCCGCGCGATTTCTTCTGCCTGGCCCAAGCGCCCGACCGGGATCTTGGCGACGATTTTTTCCAGCACCGGCGGCGGGACGGCGGCGACCATGTCGGTGTCGATATAGCCAGGCGCGATGGCGTTGACGGTCACCCCGAACTTCGCGCCTTCCTGCGCCAGCGCCTTGGTGAAGCCGTGGATGCCCGATTTGGCGGCGGCATAGTTGACCTGGCCATATTGCCCGGCCTGGCCGTTGATCGAACCGATGTTGACGATCCGCCCCCAGCCGCGCTCGCGCATGCCGGGGAAGGCGGCCTTGGCCATATTGAAGCAGCCGCCGAGGTTGATCCGCATCACCTCGTGCCAATCGTCGTAGCTCATCTTGTGGAGCGTGCCGTCGCGGGTGATCCCGGCATTGTTGATCACGATGTCGACCGGGCCGTGCTCTTCGGCGACCTGCGCCACGCCTGCCAGCGTCGCCTCGTGATCGCCCACGTCCCACTTGTAACTGGGGATCCCGGTGGTCGCAGTGAAGGCCTTGGCCTTTTCCTCGTTGCCGCCATAGTTGGCGATCACGGTGTGGCCCTGCTTCTTCAGCCGCATGCAGATCGCCTCCCCGATCCCGCGGGTTCCGCCTGTGACGATTGCTACGCGTGCCATGATCCTGCTCCCATTAGCGTTTCCGTTACGGCACGCTTAGGCATTGGCGGGGGAGGCGGCAAGATTGCCGCATACGTAAAGTCATGGGAAGGTCGACACAGCGCGTGAACGGGCTTCCTCCCCCTTGATGGGGGAGGGATACCGAAGGTTGTGACCCCGGACTTGATCCGGGGGAGCTACCGCAGGTTGGGTGGTGGGTGATCTCTCGTCCAAGTGAAGCGCTTGTCGGCACCATCACCCCAATCCAACTTCGACTACGCGGCTTCGCCGCCAAGTCTCCGTATCCTTTCCCCATCAAGGGGAAAGAGAGGAAGTGCTCGACCGCATTGATTAGCTTCAGAACCTGAACTGCGTCCCCACGTAAACCGCTTGGCTATCCTGCCGCCCGTCGGTGAGCGGTACTAGCCGGTCACGCTCGGTCTGGACACGAACCCCGGCAGTGACGTTGAGATTGCGCGAAAGCCGATAGGAGCCGCCCACATCGACCCGCTGTTCGCCATCGCCTTCAAAGGTGCGCGGGCTGCGGCCAGTGGGGGCTTTATGATCAAGCTCGATCTGTGGGCTGAACCGGCTGGGTGCATCACGCGCGCCGGGCGAAGGGCGAAAGCTGGCGAGATCGGGGATATCGCTTCGCGCTGCAATCGTTGGCGCAACCGTGGCACCCGAGGCAAAGCTGCGATAGCCGCGCGACGAGCCAAGACTGTAGGCCGAAGGGGCGATCCGCAGCGCCGATCCGGTGCTGGGCAGCTCTGTCACCACCAGCTGCGGGGTAACGCGCAGCGCCCGCGCGCTCGCCGCGTCGAGCCGTACTGCCACTGTCACCGAGCGATCGACCCGCGCGCCGTTCCCAGCTGGGGTAAAGCGGAAGGTTTTGCCTTGCGACAGCGTGCGCACCGCGATGCTGCGCGAAAGCCGCGCATCAACCGTGGCGGGGTGGAAGGTTTCGTCGGGCACCGGCAGCGCGATCACGCCGCTGCCTGCGTCAAATTGGGTCGAGAATGCCAACACCGCGCTGGGCAGAGCAAGCAGCGATACGGCACCGGCGAGCAGCAGCGGGGTTGCCGCGCTGCGTCTGGTCTTGCCGTTCTGCGTTGCCGTGGCCATCGCTGGCGTCTGCTCCCTTGGGGTCGATGAGCTGGCAGTATCGCGCTTCTGCTGCCCGAATCCAAGCGGAACTTGGCTGGAACGGGCTGAATTGACGGTGAACGCCGCCTATTCAGCAGGGATTAAGCGCCCCGGTGGCCAGAGGCGGCGTGCCACTTGCCGGTATCGCGGGCTTGCCGCCCGCGCCGCCTCGGCTATAGAGGCTCCCGCGCGGCGCGCATGGCCGCCGCAAGACAGGATTTGGACGCACCGATGATCGCCACTCGCCCCTCGCTTACTGCCCGCTTTGGTCGCGCAGCACTGATTGCCACCACGGCGCTCGCGCTGGTCAGCTGCGGCAGCAAGGACAAGCCCAAGGCCGATCTCGCCGCCAGCCGGGTCACCACGATCGGGGTCAATTCCTACCTCTGGCGCGCCAGCCTTGAAACGCTCAGCTTCATGCCGCTGCTCCAGACCGACAGCAACGGCGGGGTGATCGTGACCGATTGGTATGCCAACCCGGCCAATCCGGGTGAGCGGGTCAAGGTAACTGTCACAATCCTCGATCAGGATCTGCGCGCGGATGCCCTGCGCGTTGCTGCCAGCCGTCAGGTCTCGCAGGGCGGTACCTGGGTCGATGCCCCCGTTCAGGCGCAGACCGTGCAGAAGCTTGAGGACATCATCCTGACCAAGGCGCGCGATCTGCGCCGTCAGGCAAGCGCAGCGGATTGAGCATTTACTTTCTTCCCCCTTGATGGGGGAATGATGCCAGAGCTTGGCAGCTTGCTGCCTAGCGTCGGCTGGATGGTGGGTGATCTCTCCGTCTAAGCCAGCGCCAGTCGGCACCATCACCCACCATCCAGCTTGCGCTAGTTCGCTCCGCTCACAAGCTTCAGCATCCTTCCCCCATCAAGGGGGAAGAAGTTGCGTGGCTCCCTCTCTTGGTCCCTCCAATCGACACGTGGTGATTGTTCCGATTGCGCTGCTCCCTTCCTCTCGACATGCCGGGGGGACCGGCTAGAGGGACTTCCATGACAACTGAACGCTTCGATCCGGCCAGTGCCGACGCCCGCTGGCAAGCGGCGTGGGATGCCGCGCAAACTTTCCGCGCCGACGACAACAGCCCCAAGCCTCGCTCCTACGTGCTGGAGATGTTTCCTTATCCCTCGGGCCGCATCCACATCGGCCATGTCCGCAACTATACGATGGGCGATGTGCTGGCGCGCGCCAAGAAGATGCAGGGCTTCGAAGTGCTGCACCCGATGGGCTGGGACGCGTTCGGCATGCCGGCCGAAAACGCCGCGATGGAGAAGGGCGTCCACCCCGGCGGCTGGACCCGCGCCAATATCGCGAACATGAAGGCGCAGTTGAAGCGACTCGGCTTCGCGCTCGACTGGAGCCGTGAACTGGCAACCTGCGAGCCGAACTATTACGGCCACGAACAGGCGTTGTTCCTCGATCTCTTCGCGGCGGGGCTGGTTTACCGCAAGGAGAGCGCGGTCAATTGGGACCCGGTCGACATGACCGTGCTTGCCAATGAGCAGGTGATCGACGGACGCGGCTGGCGCTCAGGCGCGCTGGTGGAAAAGCGCAAGCTCAGCCAGTGGTTCCTCAAGATCACCGACTTTGCCGAGGAACTGCTCGAAGGGCTGGGCAGTCTCGACAAGTGGCCCGACAAGGTCCGGCTGATGCAGGAAAACTGGATCGGCAAGTCGCAGGGCGCAACCTTGCGCTTTGCCGGGACCGATGGTGTGTCGGTTGAGGTTTTCACCACCCGGCCCGATACGATCTTCGGCGCGAGCTTCGTTGCGATCGCCGCCGAACATCCGCTGGCGCTGGAGCTCGCGCAGGGCTCGCCCGAGCTGGCGGCGTTCATCGAAGAGTGCCGCAAGGGTGGAACCACTGCGGCCGAACTGGAGACGATGGAAAAGCGCGGGTTCGATACCGGCCTCAGGCTGGCTCACCCGTTCGGCGCGGGCGAATTGCCGCTCTATGTCGCCAATTTCGTGCTGATGGACTACGGCACCGGAGCGGTCTTCGGCTGCCCGGCGCACGACCAGCGCGACCTTGATTTCGCGCGCAAATATGGCCTGCCGGTGACCCGCGTTGTTGCCGATGGCGAGCTGACCGATCCGGTCTTCGCGGGCGATGAAGCCTATACCGGACCCGGTCAGCTGGTGAATTCGCAGTTCCTCGACGGGCTCACTGTCGAAGCGGCCAAGGCCGAGGTGATCGCCCGCGCCGAACGAGCCGGCTGGGGCGAGGGCAAGACCGTCTGGCGGCTGCGCGATTGGGGCGTTTCGCGCCAGCGCTATTGGGGCACGCCGATCCCGTTCATTCACTGCGCAGCTTGCGGGGTGGTGCCGGTGCCCAAGGAGCAGTTGCCGGTGGTGCTGCCCGAGGATGTCGATTTCCAGACTCCCGGGAATCCCTTGTTGCGCCACCCGACCTGGAAGCATGTGGACTGCCCCAAGTGCGGCGCCAAGGCCGAGCGGGAGACCGATACGCTCGATACTTTCGTGGATTCGAGCTGGTACTTCCTGCGCTTCGCCAGCCAGCCCGCCGACCGCCCGTTCGATCCAGCCGTGATCGAAAAGTGGCTACCGGTGGAGCAGTATATCGGCGGGATCGAACATGCGATCCTCCACTTGCTCTACGCCCGGTTCTGGACCCGGGCACTGGCCCAGATCGGTCAGCTCAAGGTCAAGGAGCCCTTCGCCAGCTTGTTTACGCAAGGGATGGTGACACACGAAACCTATCAGCGCATCGGCACCAACGAGCCTGCCGAAATGGATGCCGAAGGTGCTTTTGAGCGAGACAACAGCCCGGCGGGCAAATGGCTTTCGCCCGAAGAAGTCGAAAAGCGCGATGGCGGGGTATTCGAGAAGGCCACCGGATTTCCAGTCGAAGTTGGCCGGGTCATCAAGATGTCGAAGTCGAAGAAGAACGTTGTCGACCCCGATACGTTCATCAGTGACTACGGTGCCGACGCCATCCGTTGGTTCATGCTCTCGGATTCGCCGCCCGAACGCGATTTGCCCTGGTCGGTTGCCGGTCTCGAAGGCTGCGCGCGGTTCGTCCAGCGCTTGTGGCGGCTGTTCGGACAATACGATTCGGCAGTTGCAGGCACCGATCAAGGCCTTGATCGACAGGTCCACCGCACTATCGCGGCGGTCGCTGAGGACATCGCCGCGCTGGGCTTCAACAAGGCCGTCGCGCGGATTTACGAGCTGACCAATGCTACCGAAAAGGCCGCCCCCTCGGCCAGCCGCTCTGCCGCGATCCGCACAATTCTGCTGCTGGTCGCCCCGATGATGCCGCATCTGGCCGAAGAAGCCTGGGCGCAAATCGGCGAAGCAGGCCTGATCGCCGATGCCGCCTGGCCCGAAGTCGATCCGGCGCTGCTGGTCGATGATGAAGTCACCATCGCGGTCCAAGTGCTTGGCAAGCTGCGGGATACTCTGACAGTGGCCAAGGGCCTTCCCCGCGAGGAACTCGAGGCGCTTGCCCTTGCCAGCGAGAAAGTGCAGCGTGCGCTCGACGGGAAGGCGGTGAAGAAGGTCATCGTCGTCCCCGATCGTCTGGTGAATCTGGTCGCTTGAAACGTTCGTTCGCCTTGATTTTTCCTTTGTTGCTCGCGGCTTGCGGGCTCCAGCCGATGTATGCCGGCGGGGCGAGCGGGGCGGTGGCGCAGGGCCTCGCCGGGGTTCAGGTCCCGCCGATCGAGGGCAAGGCCGGTTGGCTGGTGCGCAATGCTCTGATCGACCGGCTGGGCGCGCAAGGCGGTTCGGGATCGGCCCCGCGCTACCGGCTCGACGTGCGGCTGGATGACAAGCTCGAAGGGCTGGGGCTGCTGTCGGACGACACTATCGGCCGTGAACGGCGGACTTTGCGCGCACGTTATCAGCTGGTCGATCTGGCGACTGGCGAGGTCGTGATCGATGCCACCGCCGGTTCGGATGCGGGGATCGATGTGGTCTCATCCGAATATGCCACCATCGCTGCCGAACAGACCGCATTGGAGAACCTCTCGCGCCAAGTGGCGGACCGGATCGTCACCCGGCTATCGCTCCAATTTCGCGCGTCGCCGGCAGCGAAGCCTGGTCCGTGAAAGCGACCCAGCGCGATTTCAAATCCCTCGCGCCGCGCGCTGCTGCCTCGGCCCGGACTTTCTTTTTCTGCGGACCCGATGAAGCCGGCGCGCAAGCCGCAGCGGCGCGGATTGTCGAGCTGCTGGGCGATGCGGGGGAGCGGGTCGAGCTGTCGGGCGCGGACCTGCGCCGCGATCCCATTCTGCTGGGCGACGAGGCGCGCTCGGTCTCGCTGTTCGGCGACAAGCGGCACATCTGGGTCCGGGCCAGCGGCGACGAGGCGCACGATGCGGTGGAGAACCACCTTGCTGCGACGGGCGCGGCCTGTCCGGTCCTGATCGTGGCGACAGGCGCGACCGACAAATCTCGCACCGCCAAACTGCTGTCTGCCCGTCCCGACGCACTGGTCGCGATGTTCTATCCGCCCGATCTCAAGAGCTTCGCGCTCGATGTCCGGGCGATGGCCGATGCCGCAGGGGTGCGGCTGGGCGGCGATCTGGCCGAGCGGATCGCGCGGGCGGCCGGGCTTGATGCCCGCCTCGCGCAGTCCGAAGTGACCAAACTGGCGCTCTTTCTCGATGCCAGTCCGCAGGCCCCGCGCAGTGCGGACCTGGCCTCGTTCGAGGCGATCGGCGCGCGAACCGAGGACGATGGCTTCATGCCGCTGGTCAATGCCGTGCTGGGCGGGGCAACCGGCAAGCTGCAGGGCGAGCTGCGGCGGATGCACGAAATGGGACTCAATCCGGTTGGGCTGCTGCTGGCTTTCGAACGCCGCGCGGCCCAGCTCGCGCAGTTGGCTGCCAAGCTTGGTCCACGCGGTGACATCGCCGCCTTGCTTGATGCCGAGCGGGTGTTTTTCAAGGACAAAGCCGATCTCCACACCCAGCTGCGCAAATGGCGCGGGGCCCGGCTGGCGCGGCTGGTGGCGCGGCTGGTTGAGCTGCACCGCGCGCTGCTGACCAACAGCCAGAACGCCGAACTGCTGCTCGCTCAGGGCCTGACCGAGATCGCCCGCGCGGCGTCCGCAGGTCAGCGGACGTGAACCAGAGGTAAACCGAGTGCGCGAGGCTGCGCCGGGCCTTAGCCCGGAATAACCGCCTGTGCCTCGCGCCCGTCACCTTGCGGCGCGGCGATAATGTCGCGGGTCACTTCGCCCTTGGCGACCGTTGCCGTACCCGGATCACCCACGGTCGAGCGGATCGAGGGCGCTGCGGTACCTGCGCGGCTGATCGTGGCGCTTTCCACTGCGCTGCGCGGGGCGGGCGGGCCAAACAGAGCCTCGATCGCCTGTTGCTGGCTGGTGCCTTCGGCCGGACGCGGCGCGCCGGGCGTCGGGGGCGTCAGCCCGAAATCGGGCGGAACCACCAGCGGAGCCTGCCGCTGCACGGCGAATTCGTCGGGGCGGTCGCGCCCGAACAGCCCGCCCGAGCTGCAACCAGCAAGGAGGGTAGCGGCAGCGGCTACGGCGATCAGGGCAGTCTTACGCATTTGTCAGCTCTCCGTCGCGGGGTTGCCCGCATCGTTATCGCCCGCCTTTTCGCGCGAAAGGAAGGAACGGGCAAGGATTAACAGCACGCCGATGGTGATCGCGGCATCGGCCAGGTTGAAGATCAGGAAGGGCCGCCACTCGCCAAAGTGCAGATCGGCATAGTCGACCACATAGCCATAGAGCGTGCGGTCAACGATATTGCCCAAAGCGCCGCCAAGGACGAGGCCGAGCGGCAGGATATCGGCACGCTTGGTTTCTTTGAGCAGCCAGACCAGCACTGTGATCGCGATGGCTGCGGTCACTACGACCAGCCCCCAGCGCATCGCCGGGGTCTCAGCCTGGAGGAAGCCCAGCGAGATGCCGTAATTCTCGGTCCAGCGCAGATCGAAGAACGGGATCAGATCGATCACGCCGACTTCCTGCAGCTTGAGCGGGCCGATCATCAGCCACTTCAGAAACTGATCGAGGCCGAAGATCAGCGCAGCGAAGGCGAGGCCAAGTTTGCGGGCAGGGGTGAGGGTCATTCCGCTGGCTCCATGGCCGAGACGACATTGTCGCAACGTGAACAGAGCGCGCCGTCCTCAGTCACCTCAGGGAGGTGCCGCCAGCAGCGACCGCATTTGTGGTGGGTGGTGCGGGTGACCTTGGAGGCATCCGCAACCACAACCTCTGAGACGATGAACAGCTCTGCCAATTCATCAAGGCCTCTCAGCCGCCCGGTTTCGGGAACTGTTACGACAGCTTCAAGGCTGGATCCGATCACCTTTTCCCTGCGAAGTGGCTCGATCTCGGCAGCGACTGCGTCTCTAACGCGCCGAACAGCTTCCCATTCGCCAATTAGGCTAGGGAGCAATGGGTCAGTGGTCAGTTCCGGCCACTCCAGCAGGTGCACCGACCCACCCTCCGGATAGCGCGTGGCCCACACCTCCTCGGCGGTGAAGACCAGCACCGGCGCGGCATAGCGGACCAGCGCGTGGAACAGGGTGTCGAGCACCGTGCGGTAAGCCATCCGCTTGGGGTCGGTCACCGCATCGCAGTATAGGCAATCCTTGCGGATATCGAAGAAGAACGCTGACAAGTCCTCGTTGCAGAATTCGCTCAGCGCGCGGACGTAGGTGTTGAAATCGAAGGTCTCTACTGCCTCGCGCAGTGTGCCGTCGAGCTTGGCCAGTAGCGCCAGGACATAGCGCTCCAGCTCGGGCATTGCCGCGACATCGCTGACCCGCTCGGCCTCGCTGAAGCCATCGAGCGCGCCCAGCAAATAACGGAAAGTATTGCGCAATTTGCGGTACTGGTCGGACACGCCCTTGAGGATTTCGTCGCCGATCCGGTGGTCCTCGGTGAAGTCGACCGTCAGCGCCCAGAGCCGGATGATGTCGGCGCCGTAGGTTTCCATCACCTTGATCGGATCGATCGTGTTGCCGAGCGACTTCGACATCTTCATGCCCTTGGCATCCATGGTGAATCCGTGGGTCAGGATCCGGTCATAAGGCGCGCGGCCGCGGGTGGCGCAGCTTTCGAGCAGGCTGGACTGGAACCAGCCGCGATGCTGGTCAGAGCCTTCGACATAGATGTCGGCCGGCCATGACAGGTCGGGCCAGCGGTCGCTTTCCAGCACATAGGCGTGGCTGGTGCCCGAATCGAACCAGACGTCGAGAATGTCGCTGACCGCTTCCCACTCGTCGGGGTTGTAGGCATCACCCAGGAAGCCGTGCGCGGTTTCGGGGGTCCAGGCATCGATGCCCTGCGCCTTCACGGCGGCAACGATCCGTTCGTTGACTTCGGCATCGACCAGGTATTCGCCGCTCTTGCGGTTGACAAACAGCGTGATCGGCACGCCCCAGGCGCGCTGGCGGCTCAAAACCCAGTCAGGCCGGCCCGCGACCATCGACCCGATCCGGTTGCGGCCCTTCTCGGGAGTGAACTGCACGCGCTCGATTTCGGCGAGCGCGATTTCGCGCAGCGTAGTCCCCCTCCCGCCTGCGGGAGGGGTTAGGGGAGGGCTTGTTCCCTCGGCGGCGGAAGGCGACAGGCCCTCCCCCGACCCCTCCCGCAGGCGGGAGGGGAGAGGCTTATCCATCGGCACGAACCATTGGGGCGTGCAGCGATAGATCACCTTGGCCTTCGAGCGCCACGAGTGCGGGTAACTGTGCTGGTAATCCGCGCTCGCCGCCAGCAGCGCCCCGGCCGCGCGCAGGTCCGCACAGATCGGCCCGTCGGGCGCGTTGAACTTGGGGTTGATCACCGAGCCTTGCCCGCCGAGCCACAGCCAGTCCTCACGGTACTTGCCGTCGCCCTCGACCGCGAACTTGGGGCTCAGGCCGTGCGCCTTGCACAGCTCGAAATCGTCCTCGCCGTGGTCGGGGGCCATATGGACCAGGCCGGTGCCGCTGTCGGTGGTTACAAAGTCGCCGGGCAGCAGCGGCCGCGGCTCGGCAAAGAACCCGCCGAGGTGGTGCATCGGATGGCGGGCGATGGTTCCCGCTAGGTCGGAGCCTTTGAGCGCAGGATTTTCGATTCCAAGAGCATCGTGCACGAGCACTTCGGGTGCATTGGCTCCTTCGATATCCAGCTTGGAAAGCATCGCATTGAGCCGTTCCTTGAACGCATCAATCAAGGGGGCTGCGATCAAGACCCGAGTTGCATCCTTGGGCAGTCCCGCCGCCTCTGCAGCGGTGACCGTCGCGATTGTCCCTGACTGCGGAGAGCCGCCCTGCAACGCACCTGCGTCGTAGATGATGTCGAGAATCCGGTACTCAACCTCCGGCCCATAGGCCAAAGCCTGGTTCACCGGGATCGTCCAGGGTGTGGTGGTCCAGATCACCGCATGCGCGCCGACCAGTTCAGGGATCGGGCTTTCGACAATCTCAAACGCCACGTCGATTTGAGTCGAGGTGATGTCCTCATACTCAACCTCGGCCTCGGCCAGCGCGGTCTTCTCTACCGGCGACCACATCACCGGCTTGGCCCCGCGATAGAGCTGGCCACTGGTGGCGAACTTGAGCAGTTCGGCCACGATCGTCGCCTCGCTCTCGGGCTGCATGGTGAGGTAGGGATTGTCCCAGTCGGCCATTACCCCCAGCCGCTTCAGCTGCGCGCGCTGCACATCGACCCAGTGCTGGGCATAGGCGCGGCATTCGGCGCGGAATTCGAGGAGCGGAACCTCGTCCTTGTTCTTCTTGGCCTTGCGGTACTGCTCCTCAACCTTCCACTCGATCGGCAGGCCGTGGCAATCCCACCCGGGCACATAGGGCGCGTCCTTGCCCAGCAGGTTCTGCGTGCGGCAGACCATGTCCTTGATCGTGTGGTTCAGCGCATGGCCGATATGCATGTCGCCGTTCGCATAGGGCGGGCCATCATGGTACATGAAGGTTTCGCGGCCCCGGCGGGCATCGCGCAGCTGCTCGTAGAGCTTCTCGGCTTCCCACTTCGCCGCAATACCGGGTTCCTTCTGCGGCAGGCCCGCTTTCATGGGGAACTCGGTCTTCGGCAGGAAGACGGTGTCTCTGTAGTCGCGCTTCTCGGTCATAGCGCGCGGGCCTTAGCGGGGGAGGCGGGCCAGCGCAATTTATGGTTCGCGCAGAGACCGCAGAGAAGAAGTGAGATTTGGTCACACGAAGACACGAAGTCACTCTGATGTCCAACCTACGGCGTGATGAAGTCGGCCCCAGGCCAACCCGCATCTGTCAAAATCGCCTCCGGCGAACCGGACAGCAGAATGCAGATGAAGGCCTTCAGTGCTGGACCGCATCGTCTCTGCGACCTCTGCGGTCTCTGCGCGAACCCGAACTCCTTGCCTAATCCCGCCCGGCCCGGCGTTTGGTCATCGCGGCCTGGAACTTTTCTTCCTGCACCGGATTGCGCTTGCCGTAGGTCGGGCGCACCGCCGGACCCACGGCGACGATATCGTCCACCCAGAGGTAGCCGGTGTAGCCCACCGGCACTTCCTTGATCTGCTCAGGCAGATCCAGCCCGGTGAGGCCCGCTTCCGCTTGCGGCCCGGTCAGCACCACTCGCGCATTGGCTGCGCTCATTCGCGCCTGCAGCCGGTTGGGCCAGCCGGCGAAGGCCCATTGGCGGTTGAGTGGAACCAGGATCGCGCTGTTCGTGCAGGCTGCCGGGGTCAGGCCCAGCCAGCCCTGCCAGCGATAGGCGGCGGTGCAGGCCTGCGCCCCGGCCATGCTGAAGGCCCAGGCCTTGGGGAAGGCGGCGCGCAGCTTGCCGAGCGCGGCGGCGACTTCGCTCTGGAAGCCATCGCCGATCGTGCTGACATCGCGGCCTGCCGCTTTCAGCGCCGCGATCAGCTTGTCGGCATCGCCCGCTTCGCTGCCCAGTCGGAACAGGATCGGCTTTTCGGGCAGCACTTGCAGCGCTTCCTCCAGGCTGGGGATCAGCCCGCGGCCTTTGCCGCGCAGCGGGAAAGTTTTGCCGCCATCGGCGCTGTAATCGTGTCCGGCATCGAGCGCCTTGAGCTGCGCCAAAGTGGCCGCGCGGGCCGGGCCGGTTCCGTCGGTGCGGCAATCGAGCGCAGCATCGGGGTAGAGCGCGATCTTCCCGTCGGCTGTGGGGACAACATCCACCGCGACCATCTGCGCACCGTTGCCGCTGGCGGCCATGAAGGCGGGGACGGTCTGCGGGATCGTGTCGCTCAGCGGTTCCTCGATCCGCGTGCCGGGGCAGTCACCCGCGCCGCGCAGGGCCAGCGGCCCGGCTCCGCCGGGCGCAACCAGCTTCAGATAACCGCGCGGGCTATCGGCCAGCCAACTGGCGTTGACGAATGTGAGCACCAGAAAGGCCAGCGCCAGCAAGAAGGCCAGCGGCCGCAGAATCTTCGACATAGATTGCAATTCCCCCGCGTTTTGCGCTGCTTAGCGAAGCAAAGTGTTTGCCGCAATTATGTTCACACGAAGCCACGAAGACATGAAGATGTTGGGACTGCGGCGAAGCCGCCTGCTTCAAAATCGCCCTGAAATGAATGAACAGCAGAGTCTAGAACAAGGCCTGCGGCGCACGGCCACCTCTTTGTGTCTTCGTGTCTTCGTGTGCACCAATCAGTCTGAACCAAGCAGGTCTCGCGCCGCATCGCAGTCGCGCTCGATTTGCGCGGTCAGTTCCTCCAGCGAGGCGAACTTTGCTTCGCCGCGCAGGAAGTGGTGGAAGGCAACCTCGATCTCCTGCCCATAGAGATCGCCGGAAAAATCGAAGAAGTGGGGCTCGAGCAGCTCCTTGGGCGGAACGAATTGCGGGCGCACGCCGATGTTGGCCGCGCCTTTGAGCAGCGTGCCGTCAGGCAATTTGCCGGTCACCGCATAGACCCCGTAGCGCGGGCGCAGATAGCTGCCGAGCGGCAAGTTGGCGGTGGGATAGCCCAGCAGTCGCCCGTTCTTGTCACCATGCTGGACCTTGCCGCGAATCGCGAAAGGCCTGGTCAGCAGCCGCGCCGCCTCAGCACAATCGCCCACGCGCAGCGCCTCGCGGATCCGACTGGAGGAGACGACCTCGCCGTGATCGCCGACTGGGCCAACCGCTCGCGCCGCCATGCCGTGCGCCGCGCCCAGTTCGGCCAGCACCGCCACATTGCCCCCGCGCGCCTTGCCGAAAGTGAAGTCCTCGCCGGTCACCACGCCTTTGGCGCCGAGCGGCCCGGCGAGCAGCGCCACGAAATCTTCCGCCGTGGTTCCCGCCAGTTCGCCGTCGAAATGGAACACCAGCATCGCATCGGCCCCGGCGTCAGCGAACAGTTCCTGCCGCTGGTCGAGTGTGGTCAGCCGGAACGGCGGCACGTCGGGGGCGAAGTGGCGCACCGGGTGCGGATCGAAGGTGGCGACAATTGCCGGGCGGCCTTCGGCCTTCGCCCACTCGATCGCCGCGCCCACCACGGATTGATGACCCAGATGAAACCCGTCGAAATTGCCCAGCGCGATCACTGCGCCGCGCAAGGGGGCGGGGACCGGTTCGCGGTGATCGAGGCGGGGGATCATCCAGCCCCTCCCGGCATTCTCGGCGCCGCTTTGCTATTGTTCGAATGGTTCGCGCGAAGACGCGAAGACGCAAAGGGCGCGATGTGCGCCGCAGGCCTTCCTTCTCTGTTCAAGGCGTTGCTCAATGTGTTGGAGGAGGCTTCGCCTCCAAAGCGGGATCTTCGTGTCTTCGCGTCTTCGCGCGAACCCTTCCCAGTCATCAGTGCAAAACTGCCGGACCAGTTCATGATCGACCACGTACCGCGCTGATTGGCGCAATCCCAGTTCGGATCACCCGCAGCGCATTTCCGCCCATCACCGCGCGGATTTCGTCGGCGGTGAAGCCTTCGTTAAGCAACGCCTGGGTCACCTGCACCAGCCCCGAGGTGTCGAACCGCGTGGTCGTCGCGCCGTCGAAATCGCTGCCGAGCGCGAGGTACTGCACGCCGACCAGATCGCGGACATGCTTCATCGCTTTCGCGATCGACTGCGGCGAAATATCGCAGACCGCGCCGTCCCAATAGCCGATCCCGATCAGCCCACCGGTATTGGCGACGCCCTTGATCTGCTCGTCGGTGAGGTTGCGGTTGGTGCCGCAGGTTGCCTTGACCCCGCCGTGGCTGGAGACCACCGGGCGGCGGGCCATCGCCAGCACATCGCTCACGCAGGCGCTGCTGCAGTGCGCGATGTCGACGATCATGCCCATGTCTTCCATCCGCGCGACGATCTGCCGCCCGAATGGCGTCAATCCGCCCTTGGCCACCCCGTGCATCGACCCGGCGAGTTCGTTGTCGAAAAAGTGCGTGAGGCCCGCCATGCGAAAGCCTGCGCGGTAGAGCCGGTCGAGGTTTTCGAGTTTGCCTTCAAGGTTGTGCAGGCCTTCGACGGTGAGCATCCCGCCGACGGGTCCGCCCGGCGCGGCGCGTGCGGTGAGCAGCCGGTCGAGCCCGGCCGGATCGGTCACTTTGGCCAGCTTGCCCTTTGTCTCTGCCGCGGCCTGGTCAAGCCGTGCGGCGTGGAACAGCGAGCGTTCGGTGAGCGAAAACCAGGTCCGTACCGGTTGCAGCTGGGCGATCACCAGCGGGGTGATATTGTCGGTATCGCCGGTGTTGCCGTCGTAATTCTGCCCGCGCGGGCTCTTGGTGGTGGAGGCAAACAGTTGCAGCGCCACGTTGCCCTGCTGCAGGCGCGGCAGATCTTCATGCCCCCGGTCCGAGGCCGGGACGGGATCGCGCCACATCAGCGTGTCCGCATGGAGGTCGACGATCTGCAGGCTCGCATGCAGCGCCTTGGCCTCAGCGCTGACCGGGATCCCTGGCTGGCCGTCGACCCGGTTCATCTGCCGTTCGAGATAGCCCGGCGCAAAGCCGAAGAAACCGATCGCTGCAACCGCAAGCAGAGCTGCCGGTATCCAGACCCGTTTGCGCATCGCTCGCTTCCCCTTCCTGCTTACGAAGCGGCGGGTTTACGCAGCAGCGTGACGAAAGCAAAGCCCGGCAACTTGCCTTCTGCCGAATGCTCCTCACGCGCGGTTTCGGTCCATTCGGCGGGGCTAAAAGCCGGAAATGTAACGTCGCCCTGCGGCTTGGCGTCGATCGCGGTCCATTCGATCCGGTCGGCGATAGGCAGGAACAGCGCGAAGATCTCCGCCCCGCCGATCACCGCGACATGCGGCGCATTGGCCAAGTGCAGCGCTTCTTCCACCGAACGCACTACCTCTGCGCCGTCCTCCGCCCAAACCGGATCGCGCGTCAGCACGATGTGACGGCGGCCGGGGAGCAGGCCGGGAAGCGATTCGAAGGTCTTGCGACCCATGATCATCGGCTTGTTCATGGTCAGCGCCTTGAAGTGCCGCAGGTCCGCCGGAAGATGCCAGGGCATCGCGCCTTCGTTGCCGATCACGCCATTGGCGCCTACCGCAACGACCAGGAAAATCTCGGGATGATTCATAACGTCAGTCGGGTCACATGGCCCATCTTGCGTCCCGGGCGTACCGCCGCCTTGCCATAGAGGTGCAAGTGGTTGCGCGGGTCTTTGAGGATCGCGGGCCAATCGTGCGCCTCGTCGCCTATGAGGTTGGTCATTTCGGCGGCCTTTGCGGCGAGCGCCGTCTCGCCCAGCGGCAGGCCGCAGATCGCGCGGATGTGGTTCTCAAACTGGCTGGTGAGCGCGCCCTCAATCGTCCAGTGGCCGGAATTGTGCACCCGGGGGGCCATTTCGTTGAACACCGGCCCGGCCTGGGTCGCAAAGAATTCCAACGTCAGCACCCCGACATAGCCCAGCGCATTGGCCACCCTGGCCGCCAGTTCGCGCGCCGCACCGACCTGTTCGCGCACCCGGGGTGAGGCGGGGACCGCCGAAGTCGCCAGAATGCCACCGGCGTGGACGTTCTCGGCCGAATCCCAGAACACTGTCGCGCCGTCCTGGCCCCGACAGAGGATCACCGAGAACTCGGCGAAGAAATCGACAAAGCCTTCGAACACCAGCGGCTGGCCGGTCAGGTTGATTCCTTCGGCATCGTGGTCGGTCATGATCCGCCACTGGCCCTTGCCGTCATAGCCATCGCGCCGAGTCTTGAGGATCCCGGGGCTGCCGATCACGGTAAGCGCACGCTCAAGGTCATCTGCGGTGTCGACTGCCATCCACGGCGCGGGCCGCCCGCCCAGCCCTTCGACGAAGCGCTTCTCGCTGACCCGGTCCTGCGCGGTCTCGAGCGCCCGCAGACTCGGTAGCAGCTTGCCGCCCAAGCTGCCGAGTGCGGCGACGGGGACATTCTCGAACTCGTAGGTCACCACCGCGCAATCGGCCGCGAACTCGGCCAGAGCGGCGGTATCGTGCCAATCCGCGCGGGTGTGTGCCGCGCAAACATCGGCAGCGATAAACTCCGCTTCGGGCGAATATACGTGGCAGCGATAACCGAGTCGGGCGGCGGCCATCGCCAGCATTCGTCCCAGCTGCCCGCCGCCCAGGATGCCGATGGTTTCGCCCGGAGAGATCATGCGCGCGGGATCATTTCACGCAGGCCGCTCGGCCACGCTTGCACTCTGGGCCGCACGGTAAGCCTTGAGGCGCTCGGCCAGCGCCGGATCGCTCGTCGCCAGAATCGCCGCTGCGAGCAATCCGGCATTGGTTGCCCCGGCCTCACCGATCGCCAGCGTTCCGACCGGAATCCCGGCGGGCATCTGCACGATTGAGAGCAAGCTGTCCTGCCCGCTCAGCGCCTTCGATTGCACCGGCACACCCAGCACCGGCAGGTGGGTCATGCTCGCGACCATCCCCGGCAGATGCGCCGCTCCGCCCGCCCCGGCGATGATTACCTTGAAGCCCTCATTGCCGGCACCTTCGGCGAATTTGACCAGCCGGGCTGGGGTGCGATGCGCCGAAACGATCCGCGCATCATAAGCCACGCCCAGCTTGTCGAGCGCCTCGGCAGCCTTCTGCATCGTCGCCCAGTCGGACTGGCTGCCCATGACGATTGCCACCTCCGCCATGCTCAGCGCTCCGCCAGATAGTAACGCTCGGAAGCGTTCAGGTCGGCATCTAGCTCATAGACAATCGGCTGCCCGGTGGGGATCTCCAGCCCGGTGATGTCCTCGTCCGAAATGCCGGACAGGTGCTTGACCAGCGCACGCAGCGAATTGCCGTGGGCGGAGACTAGCACCGTCGCTCCGGCCCGAAGCTGCGGCGCAATGGCGCTCTCATAGTAGGGCAGCACCCGTGCAATCGTGTCCTTGAGACTCTCAGTGGAAGGGATTGCGATTCCGGCATAGCGCGGATCGCGGGCCAGATCGAACGCGCTGCCCGCTTCCAGCGCTGGCGGCGGAATGTCGAAGCTGCGCCGCCAGATCTTGACTTGCTCGTCACCATGCTTGGCCGCCGTCTCAGCCTTGTTGAGCCCAGTCAGCCCGCCATAGTGTCGCTCGTTGAGCCGCCAATCCTTGGTTTCGGGGATCCAGCTCCGCCCCGCCGCATCGAGCGCGAAGTGCAGCGTGCGGATTGCGCGAGTCTGAAGCGAAGTGAACGCCAGATCGGGCAGCATGCCTTTGGCCGCCAGCAATGCACCCGCCGCACGGGCCTCGTCCTCGCCCTGCAGCGTTAGGTCGACATCCCACCAGCCAGTGAAGCGGTTTTCAAGGTTCCACTGGCTCTGGCCGTGGCGGACAAGAATCAGACGAGGCATTTTAGGTCCCAGATTAGCTGCCAGGTGACGCTTTCCGCCGCAAAGCGGACAACAATCTCGCTATTGGCCCCTAGTCAGTCGGTTCACCTTTGGGAAGCGCTGCGTTCACTTCGCGCGCCTGTTCCTTGCGCCGCCGCAGGTTTTCGCGCAGCTTGGCGGCAAGGCGCTCTTCGCGCGAAAGGGCGGGCGGTTTTTCACGCATTGGCAAGACCTGCTCGCTATCAGGCGAGTGCTTGACAAAGCAAGGGGGCGCGGCCAATAGCGCGCCCCTGCCCGGACCGGCCTTGCCGCTGCGGGCTATCTGAATGGTTGGCTGCTGTAGCTCAGTGGTAGAGCGCATCCTTGGTAAGGCTGAGGTCGGGAGTTCAATCCTCCCCAGCAGCACCATTCGACTCTCATGATTGATGGGTTTGGCTCACCAGTCACTCGAGCGGCATTTGCCGCGCAGATACCTCGCTGGGGTCAAACAGCCGCCGTTTCATCGGCGCGCCGTCGGGGCTGTTCAGCCAGACGACGAACACCAGCACGCTGCCCAGCGCCAGAAAGACATATTTCATCACCGATTCTCCGCGCCATGCACGGTCTCCGGACGCAGGCATAGGCGTGGTTGGTGAACCGGGGTTTCGCGTTTGCGGTTATCGGCTGCCGATTTGCGGTTAACCCTGAGCGCGCAGTGCCGACCATTCGGGATGGCGCCTGAACTGCGCGGCGACATAGCTGCACTGCGGGTCAATCTTGAAACCCAGCGTCTCGGCATCCGCGACCAGCGCCTCGACCAGCCGCACGGCAACCCCGCGACCGCCGATTTCGGGCGGGACCAGCGCATGCTCGGCCACGCGCGCGCCGTTGCGTTCGATCCAGGTAAGCCGACCGATTGCGGTGCTGCCCTCGATCTGCGCGTGATACTCGCCGACGTTGCCGCCGCCGTGCCGGGTAATGGTGACGCTTTCCATGGGCGCGCTCCTTTGCCAAAGAGATGGGTATGCAATTCCTTTCCGACAATGCCGCAGCGGTTCACCCGAAGGTCTGGGCCGCGCTGCAGGCCGCTGACAGCCCCGATTCGCCCTATGATGGCGATGCATTGAGCCAGCGGCTCGATGCCGAATTCACCGCGCTGTTCGGGCATGAATGCGTAGTGCTGTGGGTCGCGACGGGGACTGCGGCGAACTGTCTGGCTCTAGCCGCGATGGTGCCGCCGCACGGCGGGATTATCTGCCACCGCGAGGCACACATTGAAAGCGACGAGTGCGGTGCGCCGGGGTTCTACACTCACGGGGCCAAGCTGATCCTGATCGAGGGCGAGGGCGCAAAGATCACGGCTGCGGGCATCGACGGTGCGATCGCGGCGATTCGTAAAGACGTGCATCAGGTCCAACCGCAAGCAATCTCAATCACCCAAGCCAGCGAATACGGGCGCGCCTATTCGCTGGCCGAAACTGCGGCGATCGGCGAGGCGGCGCGGCGGCATGGTATCCGGTTCCACATGGACGGAGCCCGCTTTGCCAACGCGGCAGCGTTCACCGGCTACCCGCTTGATGCGATGACCTGGCGCGCCGGGGTCGATGCCTTGAGCTTTGGTTGTGTCAAGAACGGCGGGATGAGCGCAGAAGCACTCGTGTTCTTCGATCCTGCGCTGGCCGAAGTCGCAAGGCTGCGGCGCAAGCGTGCGGGGCATTTGCAGTCGAAGGGCCGGTTCCTTGCTGCGCAAGTTCTGGCGATGCTTGAGGGTGGGTTGTGGCTGGAAAATGCGCGAGTAGCCAACGCCGCCGCGACCGAGCTTGGCCTCGCGGCGCAAACCCGCCTGCTCCACCCGGTCGAGGCCAATGAGCTGTTCCTGATCTGCACTGCCGACGAACGCGAGGCGCTGCGCGCGCAGGGTTTTTCCTTCTACGATTGGGGTCCTAACGCCGCCCGCCTGGTCACAGCCTGGAATTCCAACCCCGATCACGTCGCCGCGCTGGCCAAGGCAATCGCCGCCTTATGACTTCGCGCAGCCGGTCGATCGCGGCCTTCATTCTGGTTACCCTGATCTGGGGTTCGACCTGGACCGTCATCCGGGACCAGATCAGCGTGGTCCCCGCGCAGTGGAGCGTGACCTGGCGCTTTGCCCTGGCCGCGCTGGGGATGGCGCTGCTGGCGCGGTGGCGGGGGGAGAGCCTGCGGCTGGCACCGGGCGGTTATCGCCTAGCGGCCGCAATGGGTCTGCTGCAGTTCTGCATGAATTTTCAATTCGTCTACCAAGCGCAACACCATCTCACATCGGGCGTGGTGGCGATCCTGTTTGCGCTGTTGCTGGTGCCCAACGCGGTCTTCGCCAAGATCTTCCTCGGCACCCCGGTAAGCGGTCGGTTTTTGGCCGGGGGCGCAGTTGCGATCGGCGGGATCGCGCTGCTGCTGGCGCACGAATATGAAGTCGCTCCGCCAAATGGATCGGTGGTGCTGGGCGCGGTGTTAACCTGTTGCGCGATCCTGTGTGCGTCGGGCGCAAATGTGATGCAGGCCAGCCAGACCGCACGGGCGCAACCTGCGCTTAGCCTGATTGCCTGGGCCATGTTTTTCGGGACTTTGTTCGATGCGACGCTGGCGCTGGTGATGACCGGCCCGCCCATCTGGGACCCCCGCCCCGAATACTGGTGGGGCATCGCCTATCTCGGGATCCTCGGTTCGGTCGTTACTTTCCCGCTCTATTTCGCACTGATCCGCGATTGGGGCCCGGGGCCGGCGGCTTACAACGGGGTGGCTGTGCCGGTGGTGGCAATGGGCTGGTCGACCTTGCTCGAAGGCTATCAGTGGACCGCGCTGGCGGTAGGCGGGGCGGTGCTGGCGATGGCTGGGCTATTGATTTCGCTCAGCCGCCCCAAGGCAGACTCGTAGACCCTCGCGATAACTCGGATAGCGCGGCTGCCAGCCGAGTGCGCGTTTGGCCTTGCCATTCGCGATGCGGCGGTTCTCGGCATAGAAGGCGCGGGCCATGGGACTGAGCTGGGCATCGTCGAGCGATTGCAACGGCGGCGGTTCCAGCCCGAGCAGGCGGCAGGCTTCCTCGATCACCGCGTTCTGGCTGGTGGGCTGGTCATCGGCAAGGTTGTAGGCCCCCGGCGGGGCGCTTAGCGCAGCGACTGAGCCGCTGACAATGTCATCGACATGGACCCGGCTGAAGACTTGCTCCGGCAAGTCGATCCGGGTCGCCCGGCCTTCGCGCACCCGCTCCAGCGCCGAGCGTCCGGGGCCGTAGATCCCCGGCAATCGCAGCACCCGCGCGCCGCGCGCGAGCCAGGCGGTGTCAGCTTCGGCCCGCGCGGTGCGCCGGCCGGTGCCGGTGGGTGCTGATTCATCGACCCACGCTCCGCCAGTGTCACCATAAATCCCGGTAGACGAGAGGTAGCCGAGCCATTTACCGCTCAGCACATCGCCGTAGGCATCGAGCACCGGATCGCCATCGGCACTGGGTGGGACCGAGGAGAGAACATGGCTGCTGTCGGCCAGCGCGAGGCGGACATTGGTGGCATCGTCGAACCGTAGCGTTCCCGTGCTGCCGGTGGAAATCACCTCCCAGCCGTCGGCAGTCAGCGCTGCGTCGATCCGGGTAGCGGTATAGCCGAGGCCGAAGATGAACATCCGCTTCATGCCACCCCCATGCCGTTCGCATCGCGCGAAGTCGAGATGCCGTGCACTGGTGTCTCGACTTCGCGCGATGCGAGCGGCAAGGGAGAATCATGGATGCCATGACTGCCCCGCCCGCCGCCCCGCCTGTTATCCGCCGCGAGGATTACCGCCCGCCTGAATGGCTGGTTCCCGAAGTGAAGCTGTCGTTCGACCTCGGGATCGAGGCGACGCGGGTGGTAGCGACGCTGACGGTAGCGCGCTCGGGCCAGAACCAGACGATCCGGCTCAACGGCGATGGCCTGACCGCACAAGGCGTGCTGGTCGATGGCCAGCCGACCAACGCCTGGCGGATGGAAGGCGATGATCTGCTGATCGATCTGCCCGGCGCGGCGCATGAAATTGCGATCACCACCGCGATCAACCCCGCCGCCAATACCCAGCTGATGGGGCTCTACGCTTCAAATGGGATGCTCTGCACCCAGTGCGAGGCCGAGGGCTTTCGGCGGATCACCTTCTTCCCCGATCGGCCCGATGTGCTGTCGGTCTACACGGTGCGAATGGAGGGGAAGAAGGCGCAGTTTCCGGTGCTCTTGTGCAACGGCAACTGCACCGGATCGGGTGAAAATGCCGACGGGACGCACTGGGCCGAGTGGCACGATCCCTGGCCCAAGCCGAGCTATCTGTTCGCGCTGGTCGCGGGCGAGCTGGTGGCGAACCACGATACTTTCACCACGAAGTCGGGACGCAAGGTCGATCTCAATATCTGGGTGCGGGATGGTGATCAGGACCGCACCCATCACGCTATGGCGTCAATCAAGAACTCGATGCGGTGGGATGAACTGACCTTTGGGCGCGAGTACGACCTTGATCTGTTCAACATCGTCGCAGTCAGCGATTTCAACATGGGGGCGATGGAGAACAAAGGCCTCAACGTCTTCAACACCCGCTACATCCTCGCCGATCCCGAAACCGCGACCGATATGGATTACGACGGGATCGAGTCCGTGGTCGCCCACGAATATTTCCACAACTGGTCGGGCAACCGGGTGACCTGCCGCGATTGGTTCCAGCTAAGCCTCAAGGAAGGCTTCACCGTGCTGCGCGACCAGCTGTTCAGCCAGGACATGGGCAGCGAACACGTCAAGCGGATCGAGGATGTGCGGGTGTTGCGCTCAGCCCAGTTCCCCGAGGATTCTGGCCCGCTGGCGCACCCGATCCGGCCGGATTCCTATCAGGAGATTTCCAACTTCTACACCGCGACGGTCTATAACAAGGGGGCCGAGGTGATCCGCATGATGCGGACGCTTGCCGGACCGGAGCGGTTCCGCAAAGGCTGCGATCTCTACTTCGAGCGCCACGATGGTGAGGCTGCGACCTGCGAGGATTTCGTGCGTGCAATCGAGGACGGTGCCGGGCTGGACCTCAAGCAGTTCCGCCGCTGGTATCAGCAAGCCGGAACTCCCAAGGTGGAAGCGCGGCTGGAGCACAGCGGGGACATCGCGACGCTGACCCTGCGCCAGGCTGTCCCGCCCACCCCCGGCCAGCCCGACAAGCTGCCGATGGTCATCCCGTTGCGGCTGGCTCTGTTCGACCGGGCGACCGGCACCCACCGGGGCGAGCAATTGGTGGTGCTCGATCAAGCTCAAGCGAGCCTGAGCTTTGTCGGATTCGACCAGAAGCCTGTCCTGTCGATCAACCGCGGCTTCTCTGCGCCGGTGGCGATCGACGCGGGCCAGTCCGCGGCGGATCTGATGTACCTCGCTGCGCACGATGACGATCCCTTCGCGCGGCAGGAGGCTTTGCAGCAACTCGTGGTCGGCCAACTGGTCGCGGCGGTCGGCGGCGGGCTATTGTGCGAGGGCGACCGTGATGCAGCGCGCGCGGGAATTCGCGAGGCCTTCGCCGCTGTGCTCGCCGATCCGGCGTTGGACGATCTGATGCGCGCCGAACTGCTGGTCATGCCCGGAGAAGCCTACCTCGCCGAGCAGTTCGCCGCGGCCGATCCCGGTGCGATCCGGGCTGAACGCGAAGCGCTCAAGGCATTTCTCGGGGCGAGCCTGGAGGACCAGTTCGTGGCACTGCACCGCCGCGCCACGAACGTGCCCTATAGCCTCTCAGCCGAAGCCAAGGGCGCGCGGAAGGTCAAGACGCAGGCGCTGGTCTATCTTGCCGCTGGCGCGCCGGCGCTGGCCGCAGATATGTCCGCCGCGCAATTCGATGCGGCAGACAATATGACCGACCGGCAGGGCGCGCTGATGGTCCTGTGCGGGCTGGATACGCCGCTGCGAGCGGAAAAGTTGGCAGCGTTCCACCAGCGCTTTGCCGGCAATGCGCTGGTGATCGACAAGTGGTTCTCGCTCCAGGCTGGTTCGCTCCATCCGGAGGTGCTGGATCATGTGGCCGCTTTGGCACGGCACCCAGACTTCACGATGAGCAATCCCAACCGGGTCCGCGCGCTCTATATGGCCGCTGCGGTCAACGCCGGGGCGTTCCATGCGGCCGATGGCACCGGCTACCGGATGATCGCCGACCTGATCCTGGCGCTCGATCCGATCAACGCCCAGACCGCCGCGCGCTTCGTCGCCCCGCTCGGGCGCTGGCGGCGGATCGAACCGGGCCGCGCGGCGCTGATGCGGGCTGAATTGGAACGGATCGCCGCCGCGCCGGGGCTTTCGAAGGATACTTTCGAGCAAGTGAGCAAGTCGCTTGGCTGACGCGGTCGAAGTCATCCGCGCCGCTGCGCTCGGCGGGATGCCGCACGGCTTCCTGGGTCGTCGCGGCGGGGTTTCGACCGGCGTGGTTGCCGGGCTCAACGTTGGACTGGGAACCGGCGACGAGGCCGACGCGGTGGCAACCAACCGCAAGCTGGCCGCCGATGCCGTGCTGCCGGGCGCACAGTTGGCCACGGTCTATCAGGTCCACTCAGCCGATTGCGTGACGCTGAGCGAGCCGTGGCCCGATGCGCAGCGCCCCCACGCCGACGCTTTGGTTACCGACCGCCCTGGCCTGCTGCTGGGAATCGTCACCGCCGATTGCGCCCCGGTGTTGTTGGCCGACCCCGAGGCAGGTGTGGTCGGTACTGCCCATGCTGGGTGGAAGGGCGCGGTCGGCGGAGTGACCGATGCTACAATCGCCGCGATGGAAAGCCTCGGCGCTAAGCGCGCGAATATCACCGCTGCTGTCGGGCCGTGCATCGCACAGGCCAGCTATGAGGTCGATTCCGGGTTCAAGGACCGCTTCCCCACCGAAGCTGCGCGGTTTTTCGCGGTTGGCGCACCGGGCCACTTCCAGTTCGACCTGCCCGGCTATGTCGCTGCACGGCTCGTATCAGCTGGAATTGATGTGGTCGAAGTGCTGGGGCTCGATACCTATGCCGAGCCCGATCGCTTCTTCTCGTTCCGCCGCGCCACCCATCGCGGCGAGCCGGACTACGGACGGCAATTCTCGCTGATTGCGCTGCCCTGACCGGTGCCGCGAAGCGCGCAACAAATCGTGCAAAAATCGCTGTTGGCAGCGCGGCACTTCGCGTCTATCAGGCGCGCCAAGTCGGCTTGCTGACCATGCCAAAGGTATGTGCTAAAGGCCGGAATCAGGGGCTACCCGGGTGTTGTTGACGGGCTGGCTTGCGCCTTGGCCAATCGGCCAGTGGGGCAGGCCGGGCAAGAACAGGATAAGGTTCGAAACATGGCAAACGATGCGGGCATCGCAACAGCCGAACTGCCGGGCGAGGCGTCCAGCGGAGACGGCGTTCGCCGCCGCGATTTCATCAATATCGCTGCTGTCAGTGCCGCCGGGGTTGGTGCCGCTGCCACTTTGGTGCCGCTAATCAGCCAGATGTCTGCTTCGGCCGACGTGCTCGCGGAAAGCAGCACCGAGGTTGATCTTTCGGCGATCGAAAGCGGTCAGGCGATCAAGGCCGTCTTCCGCAAGCAGCCGGTCTTCATCCGCAACCTGACCCCGGCCGAAATCGCCGAGGCGAACAAGGTCGATGTCAACAGCCTGCGTGATCCGCAGTCGCTCGATGACCGCACCCAGGAAGGCCACCGCAACTGGCTGGTTACCATGGGGGTCTGCACCCATTTGGGCTGCGTTCCGCAGGGTGCGGCTGAAGGTGAAGTGAAGGGTGAATTCGGCGGCTACTTCTGCCCCTGCCACGGTTCGCACTACGATACCGCCGCGCGAATTCGCAAAGGCCCGGCGCCTGCGAACCTGGTGGTTCCCGAATACAAGTTCCTGTCCGACACCAAGATCAAGATCGGCTGAGGTCACATATTATGAGCTTCCCCTGGGCCAAGCAGTATACTCCGACCCACCCGTTCATGGTGTGGATGGATGAAAAGCTTCCGCTTCCCCGCCTGATCTACGGCGCGGTCGGTGGCGGCTACGAAGTGCCGCGCAACATCAACTATCTGTGGAACTTCGGCTTCCTTGCCGGGTTCTGTCTGGTGATCCAGATCATCACCGGGGTCGTGCTGGCGATGCATTACGCCGCTGACGCGCGGATCGCCTTCGATTCAACCGAGCACATCATGCGCGACGTCAACTGGGGTTGGCTGATGCGCTATGCCCACGCCAATGGCGCGTCGGCCTTCTTTGTGGTGGTCTATCTCCACATTTTCCGGGGGTTCTATTTCAGTTCCTACAAGGCCCCGCGTGAGATGATCTGGCTGCTGGGCGTGGTGATCTTCCTGCTGATGATGGCCACCGCCTTCATGGGCTATGTCCTGCCCTGGGGTCAGATGAGCTTCTGGGGCGCGCAGGTGATCACGGGCCTGTTCGGGGCGATCCCGCTAATCGGGGAGCCGATCCAGCATTGGCTGCTCGGCGGGTTTGCGCCCGATAACGCCACGCTCAACCGCTTCTTCTCGCTGCACTTCCTGCTGCCCTTCGTGATCTTGGGCGTGGTAATCCTGCACATTTGGGCGCTGCACATCCCGGGTTCGTCGAACCCGACCGGGGTCGAAGTGAAGAGCGAAAGCGATACGC
>CAZVMC010000003.1:0-52136 GCA_964628635.1 uncultured Novosphingobium sp.
TGCACCCGTGGCCCGCCCGCCCCGTTCCGACCGCTTTCCGGCGCGGGTCTGGACCGCCGAGTTTTTTGGACCAGGACAGTGGTCCAAGCGGTCCACGCCCTTCATCAAATGCAGCGCTACCACCCCCACGGCGTGGGCGGGGCGGGGACTTCGCGGGTGAGGTCGAATTCCACGCGGAAGCGGCGTGCGGTGGGGCCGGGCGGGCGGGTGAGTTCGTAGGCGAAGTGCGCGGCGCTGACTTCTACCGCCCAGGTGTTGGTGACCGAGCGGGCGAGGCCATTGGCACGGAAATTGGCCACGCTTTCCGCGTCGACCGGGAACTCCTGCCGCTGCGCGCTGCCGGGCTGGTCGGTATCGCCGCCGTACATCGTCACGGCATCGCTGGTGCCGTCGGCGTGGCGGTGGTCGTGCTTCAGGCGCAGGCCGCTTGCGGTGCGCGTGATCACCCAGGTGCGGCTGCGATCCTCCCCCACGTGGAAGGGGATCTCGACCCGCTCGGGCGAGCAGCGACGGACGTGCATGACCAGTGCCTTGCCGGCCATGTCGGCATCGGCCCCGGCGGGTTCGCTGCCGGTGATCCGCCCGACAAAGGCCTTGCCGCAGAGCGCGTTCAGCCGGGCCATGAACCGGGTTTGCGGATCGGATTCGGCGCTCGGCGCCGAGGCGCAGCTGGAAAGCAGCACGGCGGCAAGCGTGGCTCTGGCGGTTCTCATCCGGGATGTTCCTCTGCCCTAACGTTTGCGCACGAACTCCGCGCGCAGGACCAGGCCTTTGATCCCGGGGTATTTGCAGTCGATCTCTTGCGCGTCGCCGGTCAGGCGGATGCTGGGGATCACGGTGCCTTGCTTGAGCGTCTGCCCCGCGCCTTTGACGGTGAGGTCCTTGATCAGCGTCACCGCATCGCCATCGGCGAGGATGTTGCCGACTGCGTCGCGCACCTCAACCGCGCTTTCGGCCGCGCGCTTGGCGGCCAGCTCCGAGGCCGGAAGCCACTCGCCGCTGTCCTCATCGTAGACATAGTCTTCGTCGTCGCTGCTCATAACGGTCTCCAGTCCCGGTCCCCATGGCAGACTGCGCGCCGGGTGGGAATGGGCGAGGAAAGCGCGGCGCTGGGCTGGTGGTTGCGCCGCACCGCTGCATGGTCCAGACTGCGGGCCGGGAGAGTATCGCCATGACCACCGCAGGCCGCGCGGGCGCCGCGCTTTTGCTGGCATTCACCCTGAGCGGCGCAGGCGCGGTTGGGGGCGGGCGCAGTCTGGGAAGCGGAGTGGCGAGCTACTATGCCAACTCCTTCGCCGGCAAGCGCACCGCCAGCGGCGAGATCTACAGCCCCGCCGCGATGACCGCCGCGCACCGCACCGCCCGCTTCGACAGCCGCATCCGCGTGCGCCATCTGGGCAACGGGCGCGAAACGATCGTGCGGATCAACGATCGCGGCCCGCATGTGCGCGGGCGGATCATCGATCTCTCTTATGCCGCGGCCAAGGCAATCGGCCTCCACCGCAGCGGCACCGCGCGGGTCAGCCTGACCTTGCTCGATCCCTGACCCCACCCAGCCGGAGAACCCAGCCGATGCACCACCCTGCCCCCCAGCCCCAAGGCTCTGCCGCATCGCGCTGGGGGCTGCTGGCGCTGCTCACACTGATCAACGTGCTCAACTTCGTCGATCGCCAGCTGCTGCCCAGCTTCGCCAATTTCATCAAACCCGAACTGGGCTTGAGCGACACCGAATATGGCCTGCTGACCGGGCTGTTCTTCATCATCTTCTACGCAGTCGCCGGACTGTTCATGGGGGTGCTGGCCGACCGGATGAACCGCGCGCGGCTGATCGCGGTAGCGATCGCGGTATGGAGCCTGCTGACCGCCGCGAGCGGCGCGGCCAAGGGCTTCGTCTCGATGGCGCTGCCGCGCGCGCTGATCGGAGTGGGTGAATCCGCGCTGACCCCGGCGGCGGCCTCGCTGCTGGCAGACCGCTTCAAGCCCGAACAGCTGGGGTTGGCCGCAGGGCTCTATTACCTGGGCGTGCCGATCGGCGCAGGGGCAAGCCTGCTAGTGGCGGGATACCTCGGCCCGACGATCGGCTGGCGCAACTGCTTCTACCTGCTGGGCGGACTAGGCATGGTGCTGGCGGCGGTGATGTGGCTGGTGCGCGACGACCGGGTGCCGCGGGTCACCACGCACAGCCATGGCCCGGGCTGGCGCGGTCATATGCGCATGCTTGGCGGCGCGCTGAAGCAGTCGCCCGCGCTGAGCCTGACGATCGCGGGCGGGGTGGCGCTACACATCGCAGTGGGTGCTGCCGCCTTCGACCAGCTGTGGTTCGTTGAGGAGCGCGGGTTTGAGCGCGCCGAGATTGCCAAGCTGACCGGCTTCCTCACCGTCGTAGCCGGGATCGCAGGGAACCTGTTCGGCGGCTTTGTGGGTGATTGGTGGTACCGCACCCGCAAATCGGGCCGGGCGATGCTGCTGTTCTGGATGTTCCTGGCGCTCGCGCCGCTGACCGTGGCCTTCCGGATTGTCGAGCCGTCATCGCCGCTGTTCATTCTGGGGATTGGAACGGGGATATTCCTGCTCTGCGCCTTTTACGGCCCGTCGGTTTCGGCGGTGCAAGAACTTGCCCCGCCCGAGGCGCGGGCGACTGTAGTCGCGTTCAACATTCTGTGTTTGAACGCGATCGGTGTTGCTGTCGGGATCACCGGAACCGGCTGGCTGATCGACATGTTCCGCACCGCTGGCGATGCTGCACCCTATACCAAGGCGGCGCTGACCATGTCGATTGTCTCACTGCTGGCGCTGCCTTGCTTCTACCTCGCAGGGCACTGGTTCCACCGCGACAAGGCGCGGCTGGCAGCAGGACGCGCCGCCTGACCCGGCTAGGCGGCGGCGCGGTCCCATTTGGATGCGCTATTGGTTGATTGGCGAGAGCGTGCCGTCCCAGCCATACTGCTGGCCGGTGCTATCCTGCACGCGGATCAGGTTGAGCTCGATCGAGTTGGGTACGCCACTGCCGCCAAGATCAACCGTTCCCGCGCCGACGATATAGTCGATCCCGGCGCTGTCTACGCCCCAGAAGGCAATCGAGGAGCCGTTACGACCAGGCACCGATCCGGCCGCTGCCCACTGCCCTGCCACGGTAAAGGGCTCACCCTTGAACCAGACCGTGCCGCCAACGGCACCGTTGGCATCGTTGTTGAGGAAGTTCGTTTTGACTTCGCGAATCCCGCCGGCGTTGGCCTTGCTGCCCATTTCCCAGTTCGACATTGGAGCTTTCCTTTGTTGTCCGAGCGTTGCCTGCTCAACCACAGGGCTAACAGACTGCGGGGCGCTGACAAGTCAGCCTGTCAGCTCTGCAATCCGGTGATGCGGCAACACCCGCCAAGCGGCGATACCAAGCAGCACCTGCACCGCTTCGACCACCATCGGCATGGCAAAGCCCGGATAGGGTCCATCGAAGGCCGCACTTACAGCGCGGCCGCTCAGGGCAATGCCCATCAGCAGGATCGGTACCAACAGCAGATCGCCATTACGCTTCCACCCGCCCCACAGCTGACAAGCCCCGGCGACTACAAAGAAAGCGGTGAAATCGGCGCGGAGCACCGCCAGCCCACCCGCCCCGTTCGGCGCAAGGTTGAACTGCGCGCCCATCGGCCCCGGCGTGAACAGAAAGCTCAGCCCCAGAAACAGGTTGAACAGACCGAACAGAAACAGCGCGGCAGTCAGGAACAGACGCATGGTGGATCCTCTCGTGTTAACCCGGTTTTAGGCACTGTGGCGCAGCAGGAGCTTCGTGGGAAGCGGTTACGTGTTGTCTTGGGGGGCAAGCCATTGCACAAGCGGCGCAACATGAGCAGGCCGAGAATCCTTCTGATCGTTGGCGGCGGGATCGCGGCCTACAAGGCGTGCGAGCTGATCCGGCTGATCAAGGCCGGTGGCGGCGATGTCACTTGCGTGCTTACCAAAGGCGGCGCGCAGTTCATTACCGCGATGACGCTCGCGGCGCTGTCGGAAAACCCCGTCCACACCTCACTCTGGGATCTCGCCAACGAAGTTGAGATGGGCCACATCCAGCTCAGCCGCGCGGCGGATCTGGTGGTGGTCTGCCCGGCTTCGGCCGATCTCCTTGCCAAGATGGCCGGCGGGATTGCCGACGATATGGCAACTACTCTGCTGTTGGCGACCGACAAGCCAGTGATGGCGGTCCCAGCAATGAACGTGCGGATGTGGGAACATGCCGCCACCCAGCGCAACGTTGCCACGCTGCGCGACCGCGGGGTGCAAGTGCTCGATCCCGATGTCGGGGCAATGGCCTGCGGCGAATTCGGCCCCGGTCGCCTGCCCGAGCCTGCAGCAGTGTGGCGGGCGATCTGCGGCGCGTTGGGCCTGCCCGCGCCTGAGCCGCTGGCGCTTGGTGCGCCCGGCGATGAACCCGAAAGCGAGGACACCGGGCTGGGCGGCTTGGCCGGCAGCTTGATCCAGCGCAGCACCACTGGGCGTATTGTATTTGAAGACGAGCCGCTGCCCGAAGGCATGACGGTAATCGAAGGCGAGGCTGTCGAGGCTGCTCCGCCGCCCGATCCTGCAGTGCTGCTGGCGACGCCGATCCTGTCGAAGAAAGGCAAGGCCAAGGCCGCTCCGCCCACCGACCCCGAGGCGATCAACCACCTCGTCAACGATCAGGCCCCACCCGAGCCGATCCCAGGTGACGATCACGGCGTTTCAACCGGTGCCAAGCTCCCCGGCGTGCTCGCCTCCGATCCACTGGTCGGCCAACCCGATTTCGCCCCGGACGAGCCTGAGCATTTCGATGGCCCGCTCAACGGCAAGCACGTGCTGGTCACTGCCGGACCAACCCACGAGCCGATCGATCCGGTGCGCTACATTGCCAACCGCTCTTCGGGCAAGCAGGGCTTTGCCATCGCTGCGGCGGCCGCACGGGCCGGGGCGCGGGTGACGCTGGTCTCCGGGCCGGTCAACCTGCCGACTCCGCCGGGAGTCGAGCGGATCGACATCGAAACCGCACGCGACATGGCCGAAGCGGTCAAATCCGCCCTACCCGCCGATGTCGGCATCATGGTTGCCGCCGTTGCCGATTGGCGAACCAGCGAGTTCGCCCCGCAAAAGATGAAAAAGCGCGGTGCGGCACCGCCTGCACTTCGCCTTACCGAGAACCCCGATATCCTCGCCACCGTATCGGGCAGCTCGAACCGGCCCAAGCTACTGATCGGCTTTGCTGCCGAAACCGAGGATGTGGTCAAGCACGCCAAAGACAAGCGCACGCGCAAAGGTGCTGACTGGATCATCGCCAATGACGTATCCGGCGCAGTGATGGGCGGCGATGCCAATGCCGTGCACATTGTCAGCGCCAAGGGCGTTGAGACGCTGCCTGAAATGCCCAAGGGCGAGGTCGCCGCCGCGCTGGTCGAAAGGATTGCCAATGCCCTCAAAAAATGACGCTGCGGCCAAGGGCGTGGCCGTGGCCGTCAAGCGTTTGCCACACGGCGAAGGGCTGGACCTTCCCGCCTATGCCACCGACGGCGCGGCAGGCATGGATGTGGTCGCGGCCGAAGCTGTCACGATTGCGCCAGGTGGGCGGCACGCTGTTGCCACGGGTCTGGCACTGGCAATTCCACCCGGCTTCGAAGTGCAGGTGCGTCCGCGCTCAGGCTTGGCACTCAAGCACGGGATCACTGTGCCCAATACTCCTGGCACGATCGACAGCGACTATCGCGGCGAGCTGAAAGTGATCCTGATCAACCACGGCGCGAAGCCGTTCGAGATCATCCGGGGCGACCGGGTGGCGCAGCTGGTGCTCGCCCCGGTGACCCGCGCGGTGTGGGACGAAGTCGCCGAGCTGGACGAAACGGCGCGGGGCGCTGGCGGGTTCGGCTCGACCGGCGGGGTGGAGGCGTTATCCGCCTGATGGCGGTGTGGGACGGCACAGCCCTGCGATCACAGATGCCATTGGCGGACGCGCCGACAATGTCGCGTTCGTTCAAGCCTTGTGCAGACAAACACATTTACGTCGTCCCCACAGCTGATAGGTTCAGCAGGCAAGGCATCGTTGGGATGCTGCCACGACAGGAGTGGGGCAAAATGCGTTCAATTCTTCTCAAGTCCACCGTCTTCGCTGCCGCTGCGGTGGCCGTTGCCAGCCCGGCCCAGGCCCAGCTGGTCAGCTCCAAGAGCCCGGAAGCCATCGCGGGGATCATTCGCAGCATGGGCATGCCCGCCAAGGTAATCACCAAGCCGGGCGAAAATCCTTATATCGAATCGAAGTACAACGGCTTGGTTTACCTCGTGTTCTTCATGACTTGCGACGATGGTGGCAAGAACTGCAAGACCATCCAGTACTACATGGGCTACAGCGACGCGAAGGACACCACGCTCGAAAAGCTCAACGCCTGGAACCGCGATCACCGCTTTGCCCGCGCCTATCGCGACAATGAAGGCGATCCGGTGCTTGAGATGGATCTCGACCTCGATTTCAACGGCCTCCCGCGCGAGAATGTCGTTGAATCGCTGCGCACCTGGCAGTCGCTGATGGACCAGTATCAGACCTATCTGTTCGGCGCCTATGACAACGGCGCGGCCCCGCTGGCGGTCCAGGTTGATCGGTTGACTTACGACTTCGGCTGATCGCGGTCAGGCTTGAACACGAAAAGGGCGGGTCCGATGGACCCGCCCTTTCTCATTTGGAATCAGCGAAGCTGAAACGGCGCGAGGCGGAGAAAGTCTCAGTCGCGCCGCTTCTTTTCCGGGGCGACCGAGATCCGCACCGTTTCGCCCGAATTGCCGGGGAAATCGGTAAAGATTGCCTCGACCAGATTGGGGACCAGATAGGGCAGGCGGTTCGAGGTTGAGAGCGCTTCGGCCTTGCCTTCGAACAGCCGCTCGCCATCGCGGCGATCGATCTTCACTTCGATCCCGCTGGTATAGACGGTGTAGCTCTCATAGCCGGTATCGAACCAGGGGTCATACCAGCCATAGCCCCAAACCCCGCGCGGGTAGTAAGCGCGCCGACCATAATACCCGCGGCGGCCATAGCCGTACCACGGCGAATAGAACGGATCGACGAACCCGGTCGAACGGATCCGTTCGCGGCCCTTGTCGACCCCGTAATCGAACCGCACGATCAGGCTGGCGCTGGCGCGATCGGCCGCCGGGGTATAGCCCAGCTTGGCCATTTGCGCTTCGACCAGCCGCGCATATTGCGCAAACTCCAGCCCGCCTTCGAGCGCCGGATCATCCGCCACCACGGCAAAGGTCTGGCCCTGCGGCGCGGGCAATTGCGCCGCAAAGCGCTGGACCCGCGCGTTGAACGGCTGAGCACAGGCCGCTAGGCCAGCTACCATCAGCGGAACGAGAGCGAGCTTGAGCTTGCCCGAATTGAACTTCAACATCGACCCACTCCTGTTGCGCCGCCTCACGCGAATCGCGCGCGGATGGCGTAGAATGTAGTTGCAGGCGAAATCTGCGCCAAGCGCGCTTAATCGGGGTTGAATGGCGTTCAGCGTGTGAACCGCACCAGCCCCAGCGCATCATAGGCGGCATCAAGCGTTGGCGCGGCCAGTGCGCGGGCCTTGAGTGCGCCTTTGGCCAGGATCGCGTCGAGCGCTTCGCGGTCCTGTCGCAGCTCGACAAAGCGGGCGTTGATCGGGGCGAGCTTTTCAACCACCAGTTCGGCCAGCGCGGGTTTGAACGCGCCGAAGCCTTTGCCGCCGAAGTCACCAAGTACCGCTTCCACGCTTGTTCCAGCCATCGCGGCGTAAATCCCGACGAGGTTGGCCGCCTCCGCCCGGCCCTCCAGTCCGGCCTTCTCACCCGGCAAGGGTTCGGGATCGGTCTTGGCCTTCTTGATCTTGGTCAGGATGGTATCGGCATCGTCGGTCAGGTTGATCCGGCTCATGTCGGAGGGATCGCTCTTGCTCATCTTGGCCGCGCCATCGCGCAGGCTCATGATCCGGGCGGCTTCGGGAGGGATAATCGGTTCGGGCAGCGTGAAGACGTCCTTCCCCGCCCCGAAATCGTTGTTGAACTTTTGCGCAATGTCCCGGGCCAGTTCGAGATGCTGTTTCTGGTCATCGCCGACCGGCACGTGGCTGGCTTGGTAAAGCAGCACGTCAGCCGCCTGCAGCACCGGGTAGGCAAACAGCGCGACGCTGGCACCTTCCTTGTTCTTGCCAGCCTTGTCCTTCCACTGGGTCATCCGGTTGAGCCAGCCCATCCGCGCGGTGCCGGTGAGCAGCCATTGCAGCTCCGCATGCTGCGGAACCTGCGCCTGATTGAACAGCACGCAGCGTTCCGGATCGAGCCCGCAGGCGACCAGCGTGGCAACCATCTCACGCGTGTTTGCGCTAAGCTCGGCCGGATCGTGAGCGACGCTGATCGCGTGCAGGTCGGCGAGGAAATAGAGGCTCACCCCGCCCCTTGCCGCCGCTTCTTCCTGAAAGGCCACATAGTTGCGGATCGCACCGAGGTAATTGCCCAGATGGGGCTTGCCGGTTGGCTGGATTCCGGAAACGACACGCATATTACTGAACCTCTAGGATATCATCGTCGCGCTTGCGATCGGGCCGCTTGCGCCGAAGCTGGGCAATCAGCGCCTTGTCGAGCGCGCCGACTGCAAAGGCAACGCCGAAGAACACGATCAGACCGGCACCGACCAGCAGGCTGAGCGACCAGACCCGATCGAACCACGGCCCCGAGTATGCCGGGGTGAACTGCGGCACGAGCCACCACAGCACCGCCCCCATCGCCGCCGTCGCGATCAGTTGCCGCGCGATCCGTCCAGCCAGCTTAGCGGTGAAATGGAACCAGCCGCGGTGATGGAGGATTGCGTAGAGCAGCACGCAATTGAGCGTTGCTGAGGCCGCAGTTGCTCCGGCCAAGCCAACAATGCCGTAGCGATCGACCACGTAGAGGTTCACCGCAATGTTAAAGAGCAGCGACGCCAGCGCCGTCCAGACCGGGGTGCGGGTATCCTCACGCGCAAAGAAGCCTGGGTTGAGGATCTTGACGATCACATAGGCCGGCAGCCCGGCCACCAGCGCGACCACGATCTGCGCCATCAGCACGCCGTCTTCCGGCTTGAACTTGCCGCCCACGAAGAATGCCGTGCAAAACGGCAATGCGCAGACCGCCAGCGCCACGGCGGCGGGCAGAGTGAGCAGCGTGGCGATCTCGAAAGCGTTGGTTTGCAGCCGCTGCGCTTCCTTGGCATCGCCGGTATGGATATGGCGACTGAGCATTGGCAGGATCGCGGTGCCAAGGGCGATCCCGACAATGCCAAGCGGCATCTGGTTGAGCCGGTCTGCCAGCTTGAGCAGCGAGAGCGAGCCTTGCGGCAAGCTGGTGGCAAAGAACGTGTCGACCAACTGGCTGATCTGGTAGATTCCCGCCCCGAACGTGGCTGGCAGGATCAACAGGCCCAGCCGCTTGACCTCGGGCGTGAACTTCGGCCGCGTCACCTTCAGGCGCACCCCGGCTCGCCGTGTCTCCCAAGCGAGATAGAGGAACTGCGCCAGGCCCGAAAGCGAGACGGCGGCAGCAATGCAATAGCCGATCACGTGGTCGTCGGTGCTGGTGCCGCGCAAATGGTTGCCGAGCAGGATTCCCGTGATCAGAAATATGTTGAGCAGGATCGGCGCAAGCGCCCCCGGCCCGAACCGCGAACGGGCATTGAGCAGGCCGGACAGCATCGCGACCAGGCTGATGAAGAACAGGTAGGGAAAGGTAATCCGGCTGAGGAACACCGCTAGCTCAAACTTCCCCGGAACCTGCGCATACTCGCGCGCCAGCACCCAGACGATCCCGCCCATTCCGATCATGCACAGCGTGCTGAAGGCGAGTAGCACCCAGAGAAAGACCGACAGGACGTCGCCCGCGAACTTCTCCGCCGCTTCCTCGCTCCCCGGCTGGCCATCGTGGCCATGGAGCGCGCGGCTGTACATCGGCACAAAGGCCACGCTGAACGCACCTTCGGCAAACAGGCGGCGAAAGGTATTGGGGAGCGTGAAGGCGAGCTGGAAGGCATCGGCCACCAGCCCTGCCCCCAGCACCCGCGCCAGGAGCATGTCGCGCGCGAAACCAAACACCCGGCTGATCGCGGTCAGGCCGCCGATCGTGCCGACGTTCTTGATCAGGCTCACTTGGGCAGGCTCATCTGGGCAGACTCACTGGCGCGGGCTCATGGACAGTGCGCCCCCAACGCCCGCTCAGGCGTTGCCGGCCGGCGCGCCTTCGGCCTCCTCTGCCTGCTTCTGGGCAAGCTGCGCCATGTAAATGCCGTTGAAATCGATCGGCTCAAGCATCAGCGGCGGGAAACCGGCATCACGCACAGCATCGGCGATCACCCGGCGCGCGAAGGGGAACAGGATCCGCGGCGCTTCGGCATAGGTGAAAGCGTGCTGCTGCTGCTCATCAAGATTGCGCATCCCGATGAGACCGCAATAGGCCAGTTCAATCACGAAGGCCGTGCCCTGCTCGTGCTTGGCGTTGATCGCAACCTTGAGCTCAACCTCGGTCACTTCATCCGAGACCGGGGTCGCCCCGATGTTGAATTGCACGTCAATCTGCGGCGCATCGGTCCACTGAAAGCTCTGCGGCGCAGACGGGTTCTCGACCGAGAGGTCCTTGATATACTGCGAAATAACTCCGGCTGCCGGATTGGTATCGGCACCATTGGGCAGTGCCCCATCAAGATCGAGGTCGGTGATCACATTGCCTTCGTCGGACATGGAAATTGGGCTTTCATTTGAAGTGGGAATCTTGGCGGCGCGCCTAGCACCGTGCCAGCGCGGCGGCAATGGCCCGATTTCAGCGCGGATTGCCTTCCTTCACCACAACGGAAAAATGTCTCGCTCGAGCCATCCACGCGTTGTTCATTTGTAAATGCGCACTATCTGGGCTTATGAAGGGGATGGCCGCATTCTGCGACAAGGACTGGGACTGACTGTGGGCGCTGTTGAAATTGTCATTCTTGCGATGATCGCGGCCTTTCTGGGGTTGCGGCTCTATTCGGTTCTTGGCCGCCGCGCCGAGCATGAGGAGGAGCCGATTCAGGGTCGGATCGATCCGAAGCTCGATCCCGCGCGCCGTGCCATGCCCGCGCCGCTGAACGAGCGCACGCCGGCGCAGGCTGCCCCGCGCCCAATGGTACCCGGCGTCACACCCGCGATCGAGCGCGGCCTGCGCGAGATTTCGGCGGCTGACCGCCGGTTTGACCTGCTCTCCTTCGTCGATGGCGCCAAGGGTGCCTACGCGATGATCCTCGAAGCCTTCTGGCGCGGCGACAAAGAGGAACTGGCCGAGCTGTGCGACCGCGACGTTTACGACGGTTTCGCCGCAGCGATTGACGCCCGGAATGCCGCCGGTGAAGCGCTCGACAACCGGTTGATCCGGATCGAAGACGCCACCGTGGTTGCCGCCAGCTTCGAAGCTCCGATGGCACGGATCGCAGTGCGCTTCACCGCCGACATCGCCGCCGTAACGCGCGACAAGGATGGCACTGTCGTCGCCGGTTCGCTCGACGACGCGATCGAAGTGCGGGAGCTGTGGACCTTCAGCCGCAATGTCACCGCGGCCGGGCCGGACTGGCTGCTCGACGAAACCGACGAAGCCTGAGCGATGACGCCGCGGGGTGCGATCGCCGCGCTGGCGCTGGGCCTTGCGCTCGCTGCCTGTAGCCGCCTGATCCCGCCGGGAGTTCCGCCTACCCCGATCACAACGCCCTCGCCGCCAGCGGTCACCACTGCCCTGCTCGCTGGAGTAAAACCGGGGCCAAGCTTCGCCGGGCTGGGGATCGGCAGCGCCGATGCCGCGGGGGCGCTGGCCTCGTTCCGCGAAAGCTGCCCCAAGCTGACCACACGGCAGGACAGCTCGATGCTGACCCGCCCTGAGGACTGGAAGCCGGTCTGCGCTGCGGCGGCGACCTGGCCGAATGATCAGGCCAAGCGCTTCTTCGAAAACTGGTTCGAACCGGTGCAAGTGGGCGATGGCAAGGCTTTTGCCACGGGCTACTACGAGCCCGAAATCGCCGGGGTGCGCACCCGCCGCGCCGGGTTTGATGCGCCCGTCTATGGCCTGCCGCCTGATCTGGTCCGCGCCCGCCCCGGCGATGCGCCCGCCAATGCCAACGGCACCCAGCCGCTCGGCCGCTACGAAGGCGGGGGCTTCGTGCCCTATCATGATCGCGCCGCGATCGAAGATGGCGTGCTGATGGGCAAGGGGCTGGAAATTGGTTGGGTCGCCGATCCGATTGAGTTGTTCTTCCTGCAGATCCAGGGCTCGGGCCGACTGCGCGCGCCCGATGGGTCGATCATGCGGATCGGCTATGCCGGGCAGAACGGCCATCCCTATACCGGGATCGGATCGCTGATGCGCCAGCGCGGCCTGGTCGGCCCGGGCACGCCCTATGCCACCTCGATGCAGGGGCTGATGCAGTATTTGCGCGATCACCCGGCTGAAGGCCGCGCGATCATGCGCGAGAACAAGAGCTGGGTGTTCTTCCGCGAACTGACCGGCGACGGCCCGCTTGGCGCGCTTGGCGTGCCGGTGCGGCGCGGGGCCAGCGTGGCGACTGATCCGATGTTCGTGCCGCTGGGCGCACCTGTTTGGCTCGATCTTGACCGTGCGGAAGCCGACGGACTGTGGATCGCGCAGGATACCGGCGGCGCCATCAAGGGGGCCAACCGGTTTGACACCTTCTGGGGCGCCGGCGCCGAAGCGCGCGAGATCGCCGGCGGCATGAGCGGACGCGGTTCGGCGGTGATTCTGCTGCCCAAGGGTACGCTCAAACGCCTCGGCGTTGAGTGAGATGCGCCCGCCGCGCGGGTTGAGCGCCGAGGAAGCGGCGCTATGGGCACGGGTGGCGGCGACGGTGGAGCCAATTCGTGGGCGGAGTGCGCGCCTGACAGCCCCCACCCCTAGCCCCTCCCCTGAAGGGGAGGGGAACCCGTCAATCGAAGCAAAGGCAAAGCCCCTCCCCTTCAGAGGAGGGGTTGGGGTGGGGCATGTCTCCACAACGCCAAAGCGGTTGAGCCGCCAATCCCAAACCCTTACGGCCCACGGCCTCGATTCTTCGTGGGAACGCAAGCTAAGCCGCGCCGCAATCGCTCCCGATTTCACCCTCGATCTCCACGGTCATACGCTCGATTCCGCCCACGATCGGCTCGATCACGGCCTCGCGCTCGCTATCGCGCAGCAAGCACGGTTGGTGCTGGTGATCGCGGGCAAACCGCGTCCTGTCGATGCGGCGGATCGGGGACAGCGACGCGGCGCGATTCGGGCCAAGCTGCTCGATTGGCTGGCGGCCGGGCCGCACGCCTCACGAATTGCCGCGGTCCGCCCGGCCCACCAGCGCCATGGCGGCGCGGGGGCAGTTTACGTTGTGCTGAAACGCGAACGTTAGGCCTTCTTGCCATCCAGTCGCTGGGCAAGCCGCACGACCAGCCAGATGATCACCGGGATCATCACCGCCGAGAGCACTACCTTGGCGGTCATCTGCCCGATCATCAGGTTCAGGATCGGCCGCTCGCCATAGAATGAGACGGTGATGAAAATCAGCGTATCGACAATCTGCGACAGCGCCGCCGCGATGAACCCGCGCAGTTCGGCAAAGCCAACGTTGGCACTGCGCAGCCGGTCGAAAATCCAGACGTTGAGCGTCACCGAAGTGCCATAGGCGAGGATGCCCGCCGCCATCATCCGCCAGGATTGGCCCAGAATCACCGGGAACGCCTCTTTCGCAGGCGGATACATGTCCGGGTCAGTCGGCAGGTTGAGTACGAACAGCGTGAGCAGGATCGCCGCGACCAGCGGGGCGAAGCCGAACCGCACGAAGGTATCGGCAACGGCCTTTCCATGCAGCTGTGCCACCGCGCTGGAGATTCCGACCAGGATCAGGAACGGAAATATCCCCGCTTCAACCGCCAGCGGCCCGATCGCGACCTGCTTGGCGCCGAGCACCCCGGCGATGGTAACCATGCCCCCATAGAACAGCGCGAGGATCAGGAGCGAGCGGGTGATAGGCTGTGTCTGCATGGGGCGACACGCTAACGCGGCAATGCGCACTGTGGAAGTGGGGCGGCGCAGGTCTTGCACAGCCGCGCTGACCCGCTACCACCTTGCAGGACAAGGCCGAAACGGCGCGGGATGGGGTCTGGACGCATGGATATTCTGAAAAGCCTGGCCGGGATGGCGCTGATCTTGGCGGTTGCCTGGCTCCTCTCGTCGGACCGCAAATCGATCCGGCTGCGGGTGGTCGCCGCGGCCTTTGCGCTGCAAGCGGGCTTGGCCGCGCTGGTGCTTTACGTGCCGGTCGGCAAGGCGATGCTGCAAGGCGCGTCTGATGGAGTTTCGGCGCTGCTTGGCTATGCCCATGCGGGAATCGACTTCCTGTTCGGCCCGCTCGCCAAGCCGGAGATTGGCGGCAATTCCTTCGCGATTGCGGCGCTGCCGGTGATCATCTTCTTCGCCGCGCTGATCGCGATCCTCTATCACATCGGGGTGATGCAGCTGGTGATCAAATGGATCGGCGGGGCGCTGGAAAAAGTCACCGGGATCACCAAGATCGAAAGCTTGGGTGCTGCCTCAAACATCTTTGTCGGCCAATCCGAAGCCCCACTGGTGATCCGGCCCTATCTGGCAGCGCTGACCCCGTCGCAACTGTTCTGCTTGATGACGGTGGGGATGGCCGGGGTCGCGGGCACGATTCTGGCGGCCTATGCCAGCATGGGCATCCGGATCGATTACCTGGTCGCCGCAGCCTTCATGTCGGCCCCCGGTGGCATCCTGATGGCCAAGATCATCATGCCCGATCCCAAAGGCGAACCCGCGCCCGAGCATGACGAGATCGCAGTCCACGGGCTGGAGGATGAACGCGCCGCCAACGTGATCATGGCCGCCGCGCAGGGTGCGCAAACCGGCGTCAAACTGGCCGTCGCCGTCGGTGCGATGGTGCTGGCCTTCGTAGCGCTGGTCGCGCTGGCCAACGGCATCCTCGGCGGGATCGGCGGCTGGTTCGGGCGGAGCGATCTATCCTTCCAACTGATCCTAGGCACGGTTTTCGCACCGGTGTTCTGGCTGCTTGGCGCGCCCGATTGGGCCGAAGCACTGCGGGCGGGCGGTTATTTCGGCACCAAAGTGGTGCTCAACGAGTTCGTCGCCTTCATCGATCTGGGCGCAGTGAAGGACCTATCCGAACGGACCGTGGCGATCGTCACTTTCGCGCTCTGCGGCTTTGCCAATTTCAGCTCGATCGCGATCCAGATGGCGGTAACCGGCGGGCTTGCGCCTAACCAGCGCCCGGTGATCGCCAAGCTGGGGATCAAGGCGCTGATCGCTGGCAGCCTCTCCAACCTGATGAGCGCGGCGCTGGCAGGCTTGTTCCTAAGCCTCTGAAGCGGATCAGAACTAGGGGAATGTCTGGATAGCCGGACGCGGGGCGAGCCGGCCATGCCGCGCCCATGGCGCTCGTCACCATTGCCGCAATCGCACTCTGCACCACTGCCCCGCGCGTCACCTGCGTGGTCGATGGGGACACCTTCTGGCTCAACGGCGAGAAGGTCCGAATCGCCGATATCAACGCCCCTGAAACACATGAGGCTGGATGTGCGGCAGAGCGCGCATTGGGCCAGCGCGCGGCTCTGCGGCTGGTCAGCCTGCTGCGCGGCGGTCCTATCGAACTTGAAGTGCGCGGACGGTCAACCGATCGCTACGGCCGTGCATTGCGGATCGTAAAGCGCGGCGGGCGAAGTCTTGGGGATCAGCTTGTTGCCGAAGGGCTGGCCGAGCCTTGGCGCGGAAAACGCTCGGATTGGTGCAGCATGCTTGCAGCAAGGTGAGCGTGGGTCTAGCCCGGCAAAGCCATGGGCGATCTTATCCCTTTCCGCCGAAAAAAGCGCCAGTGGACGCGGGCGGAGGACTATGGACAAGTCCTGCCGACAGCGCGCTGGCGCGGCAAACCCGCGCGCAGCCGCTGGGCTCCGTGGAAGCCGTGGATCGGGCTCATCCTGCTGCTGGTAGGCTGGCAGGTCCTCAAGACCTATTGGCTGACCGAGCCGCCGCTCAAGGGCACACCGGTAGCCGTCAAGGCACAGTTCCACCGCTGCGGGCAAGGCCGCGGCGCAAACTGTGTGGTCGATGGCGATACCTTCATCATGGCCCAACGCCACATCCGCATCGTCGGGATCGATGCGCCCGAGATCGGCACCAAAGCCCGCTGCCCCAAGGAAGCTGCGCAAGCCGAAGCGGCGGCTGGTGCTTTGCTGGCGCTGCTCAACCAAGGGCCGTTCACCATGCAAGCCAGCCAGGACGGCCTGCGCGACGAATATGGCCGCGAACTGATGACCGTCACCCGCCGCCGCCCGGATGGCACCGTGCAGGATCTGGCCAAAGACCTGATCGCCAGCGGCACGGTCCGCACCTACGAGTTCGGCGCCAGGCAGCCTTGGTGCTGAAACGCAAAAGGCGCGCTACCCTGAAGGGCAACGCGCCTCAACCGCCGAGGGAGGATCAGCGGTGCGACCCGGTCGGCCTAAACCAACCTGGAACCTGCGGACTTAGAACTTGATCGAACCGGTCACATAGAACTGCCGCGGGTTGGCGTAGAACGCGCTCAGCACGCCTTCACGCCCGAGCGCGGCGACCGGCGGCGTGTTGAGAACACCCGTCGTCGCATTGCCCACCAGGAAGTTGTAGCCCGAGGTGCGGATGCGCTCATCGGTCAGGTTCTTGCCATAGACCCCGATCGACCACCGGCCATCGGGCGCGCGGTAGACGATGCTGGCATCGAACAACTGGTAGGCCGGCTGATCGATCGCCGGGATCGGGATTTCGAACTGGAAAGTCTGGCTCTTGAACGACATTCCCGCGCCAAGGCTCAGGCTCCCTTCGCCCACCGGCATGGTGAAATCGAGGCTCGCTGCCCCGGTCCAGGCCGGAGTGTTCTGGATCCGGCGGAAGGCCGCCACATCGGTCGGCACCGAGGCGATGTTAGTGATGTAGGTCTTGTACTCGGCATCGATATAGCCAAGCGAGCCGGTAAAGGTCAGTCGGCCAGCCGAACCATCGAGCAGCACGGCGCGGGTTTCAAACTCGAAGCCCTTCATCTCGGCCTTGCCCGCGTTCGAGACGACCCCGCAGAAGGTCGGCACGCCGCCCACCACGCAGGCGACCGAGCCAGGGATCTGGACATCGGTATAGTCCATGTAGAACCCGGCCAGCGCGATATAGACGCGGCGATCGAACAGGTTGGCCTTGTAGCCCAGTTCATAGCTATCGACCGTTTCGGGGCGGAAGCTGAGATAGGCGGCGATTTCCTGGTCGGTCAGGCCCGGCACACCGTCGGTGCTTGGCGCGTTGACCCCAACCCCGCGCGGATCAAACCCGCCGCCCTTGAAGCCCTGCGAATAGGAGGCATAGAGGGTCGTGTCCGGGCTAGGCTTGAAGGTGAGGGTCGCCTTCGGAGTGAACTTGGTGAAGGTTCGGCTGCCGCGGAAGTTGGTACCCGGCGCGCCGAAGGCGATCCCGGCCCCGCCGAACACCGGCGAGCCTCCGCCCAGATAGTTTTGGCGCAAGATGTAGGCCGAACGCTTGTCCCAGGTGTAGCGCCCGCCCAATGACAGGCTGAGCTGATCGCTGAAATTGTAGGTGAAGTCCGCAAATCCGGCCATCGTGTCGGTGCCGATATCTGCGTTGGTATAGGCGGTCAGACCGGGGAAGCCGGCCGCGTTGGTGAACAGCCGGACATCGAACTGGGTCAGCGCCGAGGCGTTGAGGTAATAGAACCCGACCAGCCCGCTGAGCTTTTCGGTGTCAATCAAGACCTGCAATTCCTGGCTGAACTGCCGGTTGAAGTAATAACCCGGCACGTCAACATCGACCGCAGGCAGCGCGTCGAAATCGATCGGCGTGGCCGAGTCGTCGCGGCGCAGCGAAGTGATCGAGCGGAACGTCAGCCAGTCGTTGGGCGTGGCTTCCATGAACAGCGAGCCGCCGTAGGCTTCCACCCGCTGCTTGGGATCGTTGATCCCGCCGCGCGTATCATAGACATTGGCCAGCACTGGTGCGGCGGTTTGCAAGCTGGTGATCAGCCGGTGGCCGCCGCGCGGGTTCGAGGTGTCGAGCGTGTAATCGCCCGACAGCCGCGCGAAGAAATCGGTCGCATGGACTTCGATCGTCCCGCGCGCCGCCCAAACGTCCTTGTCGTAGTTATCAAGCCCGGTGGTCAGGTTGGTGCCGAACCCGTCGCGCGTCAGCCGCGCGACAGCCCCGCCGACGCGAAGGACGCCAGAACCGATCGGCGCGCTGACCGAGACCACTCCGTCGGCCTGATTGTAGCTGCCATAAGTCGCGCTGACTCCAAGATGGAACTGATCGTCGAGCCGCCGCGTAACGTATTTCACCGCGCCGCCAACCGTGTTGCGGCCATAGAGCGTACCCTGCGGCCCGCGCAGCACTTCGATCCGCTCAACATCGTAGATATCGAGCACGGCAGCCTGGGGCCGGTTGAGGTAAACATCATCGAGGTAGATGCCGACGCCCTGCTCAAAGCCCGAGACCGGATCCTGCTGGCCGATGCCGCGGATGAAAGCCGAGAGGGTGGAGTTGGTCGCACGGCTGGCTTCGAGCGTGACGTTGGGCACGGTTTCGGCCAGCGTGGTGATATCCGCCGCGCCGCGTGCTTCGAGCTGATCGCCCGAGATGGCGGTGATCGCGATTGGCACGTCGATCAGGTTTTCCTCGCGCCGCCGCGCGGTGACGACGATGCCGCCGGTATCCTCGCTCGCGCCCTCTGGAGTCTCTTGCGCGTAGACGGGCGTGGCAGTCAGCGCGCTGGCAGCAAGCAGGGCCTGCACGGTGCGGTTGAAGCGGGTGGTCATGATGCTGGGTCCTCTCCTGCATGGCAGCCTAACGCCGCCTCAACCGCGTTCATATTGAAACCTGAACCACCTTTCAACTTTAAATCTTGGCGATTGGAAAAATGCCGCCTACAGCGTGGCACGGCGGCAACAGCCGTAGCAGGGTGAAGAGGACTGTGCGTGGCTGACGCGGTGGAACTTTCAGGCAATGCGAACGGCATGAAGCAACCGCGCACCGCGCGCGGAGAGGCAACGCTGCGCAAACTGCTGGATGCGGCTGCCAAGGAATTCGGCGAGCGCGGCTTTCACGAAGCCTCGATCAGCGGCATCACCCGCCGCGCCGGAACCGCCCTCGGCAGCTTTTACACCTATTTTGACAGCAAGGACGCCATCTTCTCGGCGCTGGTCCGCGATATGAGCCAGGCTGTGGCCGACGTGGTCTCAAGCAAGGTTGCCCCTGGCCTCACCGGCACCGCGCGCGAACGCGAAGCCTTCGCGGCCTTCCTGGGCTTCGCGCGCGAGCACAAAGAGATCTACCGGATCATCGACGAAGCCGAATTCGCCGATCCGGCCAGCTACCGCGCGCATTACGAAGGCACCGCTCGCCGCATTGCTGCGCGGTTTGATGAGAACGTGGCCAATGGCACCATGACCCCCGGTGACAACGAAGTCCGCGCCTGGGCAGCGATGGGGATGAACGTGTTTCTGGGGTTGCGCTTCGGGGTCTGGGGAGCGGAGCGCAGCGTCGAAGAGGTTGCCGCAACCGCCGAGGCGCTGCTGAAGGATGGGCTGGGGCGCTAAATCCTGCCTGGAACGAAGACGATTACCGCGCCACCCCCGCAATCGCATCGGCGATCGTATCGACCAGTTCCAGTGGCAAGTCATGCCCCATCCCCGGCACCTCCAGCAGCTGCGCGCCGCGAATATTCGCCGCCGTATCGCGCCCGCCCTCAACCGGGACCAGCGGATCGTCCGCGCCATGGATCACCAGCGTTGGCGCACCGATCCGGCGCAGGCGCTGGCGGCGATCACCGTCGTCGACAATCGCGCTGATCTGCCGCGCCGCGCCTTCGGGATAGAAGCTGCGCTTGAAATCACGCTCGATCCGCTCGCGCAGACGGCTTTCCTCCGCGGGATAGCCGGGGCTGCCGATGGCTCTGGCAACACCGATGCCGATGGGAATCACCTGTTCCAGGGTTGCCCCCGGCGGCGCGCGGTTGAGCAGCGCCTTCATCGCTTCAGGCTTGGCTGGCGGAACCTTGCGGTTGCCGCTGGTCGACATGATCGAGGTGAGCGTCAGCACCCGCTCCGGATATTCGGAGGCAACCAACTGCGCGATCATCCCGCCCATCGAGGCTCCGACGATGTGGGCCTTGGCGATCCCCAGCGCATCGAGCAGGCCCACCGCATCCGCAGCCATATCGGTCAGCCGATAGGGAATTTTCGCACGCAGCCCGAACAGCCGCATCAGCGCCACACGGCGGAAATTGGGCACGCCGTGCTCGCCGAATTTTTGGCTGAGGCCGATGTCGCGGTTGTCATAGCGGATCACGTAATAGCCGCGCGCCACCAAGGCTTCGACCAGTTCGATCGGCCACAGAGTCAACTGCGCGCCCAGCCCCATGATCAGCAGCAGCGGCGGATGGCCGCTATCGCCATATGCTTCGTATTCGATCGTGATACCGTTGGCGGTGATCTGGGGCATGGTCTCTCCCTGTGTTTTCAGCGAGCGTAGCGGCCGCGCGCGTCTTGTGCTGTTGCGCCGCACTAACCAGACTGTATCGCGCCAGACAAGTACGATGACACAGCTATACCGTCTCGATCTGGCCGCCGCGGAGATCGCCCAGAGCTTTGCCGCACGGCAAGGCGATGATCCGTGGGCGCAAGGCCATGTGGCCCCGGGCAGCTTTGCCCCGGTGATGACCGCCGGGCGCGAGTTCATCGCCGGACCGCGTCCGGACAGTGATCCGCCACGTCGGCTGGTGCCCCGGCTGTGGGGTGTACCGCCGCCGCCTTCGGCCAGCGAAGCGGGTCGCGGCGTGCTGACCGTGCGCAATCCCGACAGTCCTTTCTGGATCGGCAACCTGCGCAACAGCGAATTCCGCTGTCTGGTCCCCGCCACCGCGGTCATGGCCTGGGGCAAGCCCGACCCCTCGACCGGCAAGCGCCGTCAGCTCTGGTATGGCGCAAGCGATCAGCGCTGCTTCGCCATGGCCGGGGTCTGGAAAGACAGCGAAGTGCCGAGCTTCGCGCTGTTGACCTGTGAGGCCAACGCGATGCTGCGCGATCATGGCGTCGAGCGGATGCCGGTGATCCTTTCTGGCGAGGCAAAGCTTTGGCACACCTGGCTCAGCGGCGGCTGGGACCGAGCCGCAAAGCTGCTTCAGCCCTACTCCACTTCGCTCACCCGGCTTGCGGACTAACGCACCGCCCTACCCGTTCGGGTAGCGTCTCACATGACCGCGCGAACTAGCCTGACGGCATTCGATCAGCATCCGGAGAATCCCATGATCCGCGTCATCGTCGCCACAATGATCTTAGCTCTCAGCCAGCCCGCGCTGGCGCAGTCGGTCGACTGGGCGATGAAGCCTGCCAATGACTATTCACGGTACAACACCGGCGCGGTGACCGGACCACCCGACGGGGTTGCGACCGCGCTGACCTTCTATGACACCACCTGGGTGCGCGACTTCCAACCGGGGCGGATCACCGCAGCCGCGCTTGAGCGCGGGCTGAAACTTCCCGCCGGAGAGCTCGCCAAGTGGGATGTGATCGCTTTCGAAGCCCACCATGCCGAAGGCCACGGCCTGCCCTTCGATTCGGCGCTGTTCATGGCCAGCGACCTCAGCAACATCCTGTCCAGCGCCTATAGCCCCAAGACCAACAGCGGCACCTATGCCGATCCCAAGAGCGGCTGGAAGTTCCGTTCCGGGCCGCTCTCGGTCGCCGAATACAAGGCCATGTTTCCCGCCGCGCGGATTTTTGGACCGGTCGGCTGGATCCTGATCAAGCTGCCACCGGGTGTCGACAAGAAATCACCGATGTTCAGCTTCTGGATGTCGGAAGATTACTCGCAAACCGACAACGGTGTACCGGCGCCCGAATCGATCGGAGTGATCCGCTGAGCTGCAAACCGCGCCTCAGCCCGCCTTAGTCCTCGCAATCCAGCGGTTGATCTTGGCCTCCAGCACCGGCAGCGGCAGCGCGCCGGTGCCAAGCACCTGTTCGTGGAACGCCTTGATATCGAATTTGGCGCCAAGCTCGCTCTCGGCCTGCTTGCGCAGCCGCTGGATGGTCAACGCGCCGATCTTGTAGGCCAGAGCCTGGCTGGGGATCGCTATGTAGCGTTCCACCTCGGCGGTCGCGTCGGTGCGGCCCATGGCCGAGTTGGCGAGCATATATTCGATCGCCTGATCGCGGGTCCAGCCTTTCGAATGGAGCCCGGTATCGACCACCAGCCGCATCGCGCGGAGCATCTCGTCATCGAGCGTGCCAAGCCGCGAATAGGGATCCTTGTAGAAGCCCATCTCATAGCCCAGCGTTTCGGCATAAAGCGCCCAGCCTTCGACATACGCTGTGTTGCCGCCGAACCGCATGAAAGCCGGCAGCGCGGTGTTTTCCTGCGCAAGGCTGATCTGGAAGTGGTGCCCGGGAGCGCCTTCGTGGAGGTACAGCGTCACCTCGCCCGGGGTGGTCCGGCTGGGGAGGTCATAGGCGTTGAAATAGAAAGTACCGGGGCGCGAACCGTCAGGCGTGCCGGACGAATAGGACCCGCCCGCCTCGAACTTTTCGCGGAAGGGCTCATAGGGTGAAATCTTGAGCGGCGACTTGGGCAGGACCGAGAAATAGTCTCCGACCTTCGCATCGACCAGCCTGCCAATCTCGTAATAGCGCTCGGTGAGCGCCTCGCGGCTGGCGCGCTTGAACTGCGGATCGGTGCGGATGAAATCGAAGAACTCGGGCAGGGTGCCCTTGAACCCGACTTCAGCCTTCACGCCTTCCATCCCGGCCTTGATCCGCGCGACTTCGCTGAGGCCGAGGTTGTGAATATAGTCCGCTGTGAGCGGCAGAGTGGTCGTGCCTTCGATCAGCTGGGTATAGAGCTTGGCTCCGCCCTTCATCTGGCTGAGCCCCACCGTGTCGCGCGCGGAAGCGAGGTATGAGTTGGCCAGGTAATCGCGCAGCCGCCGATGCGCGGGATAGATCTGATCGGCGATCATGGTGCGATACTGTTCGGTCAGCCGCGCCTTTTCGGCGGCCGAAAAGCTGTCCGGCAGCTTTTTGACTGGCTCCCAGAACGGCGATTCCTCGACCGGCTGCTTGAGCTGAGTATCGAGCTGTTCGATCACGTTGCGGATCGTCAGCTTGGTTTCGACTACGCCAGAGCGCTGACCTACCTTGAACTTGGCAATCGCCCGGTCGATCAGTTGCACATATTGCGCGTGGCGCTTCAGGTTGTTGTCGTAATCGAGCACCGTCTTGAACGGAATCCCGGTCTTGCCGCTGGCCAGTGTCGGGTAGAAAGTGTGGAAGCCGAAGAAGTGGTTGATCGGCCGCACTTCGGTAAGCGCCAGGATCTGCGGGGTCAGGCCTTTAAGTGTTTCGCCGCGATCGTAGGCAAACACATCATAGGCGATCTGGTCCGTCTCGGAGAGCTTCGCGCGGTCGATCCGCTTGAGCGCCGCCAGCTCGCTGCGCGCGGCGTTGCGTTCGGCATCGTTGTAGGCCTTGGTCAGGAAATCGCCGAGCCGGTCCGCATAACGCATGTCACCGCGGAACAGCGCGGAGAGCGGGTTGCGCTTGAGGTTGTCTTCATCCGCCTTGGCGAACAGCGCAAACAGCTTGTCATGCTCGGACTGAGCGGCGGCAGCGGCAGGAGCGGCGGGCGCGGCGACGCTGGTGGCGAGTGCCGCCAGCGGCAAGGCAGACAGGACGGCGGCGAACACGACGGGACGAAACTTGGCCATGGGGAGAGTATTCCTCTGCGCGAATCTGTGTGTTTGGTGCGCCTAATACACTGCAGGAACAAGCCTAGGCTTGCTCGACGAACGGCCAAGCCGGGTCGATAGGAGTGCAGGTCAGGCCGCTTCGACGACCTTCTGGCCCGCCCGCACCCCATCATAGAGGAACTCGCTGGCCTCAAGGTCGATCTTAGGGAACTCGCGGCGCTCTGCCCAGTAATCCTGGTTGTGGCGCCATTCGGGTTTGTCGCCGCGCCGGGGCATTTGCTTGATCCCGCGCATCAGGTAGCCGGGGTTGAAGTTTTCACTCTCGATCCAGTCGTCAAGCGGCATGTTATGATCTTCATCGCGCAGCGCCACATCGACGCGCCGCGCGCCGCGCTGGTCCATATGGTTGAGCAGGCTGCAGACGAAATCGCCCAGCATATCGACCCGCAGGGTCCAGCTCGCGCGGAAGTAGCCCATCACCCAAACCATGTTGGGCACACCGGTGAACATCATTCCGCGGTAGTTGATCGTTTCGTGCCAATCGACCGGCTGGCCATCGACGGTGAACGGGATGCCGCCCATCATCAGCAGATTAAAGCCCGTCGCGGCAACGACGATGTCCGCCTCGATCTCAGTCCCATCCTTGGTGCGTACGCCGGTTTCGGTGAAGGTCTCGAGCTCGTCGGTGACCACGGTCAGCTTTCCTGCGACTGCCGCGCGGAAGATGTCGCCTTCAGGGCAGAAGGCGAGCCGCTGCTGCCACGGGCGATACTTCGGCGTGAAGTGCGGCTCGAACGGGAAATCGGGCAGGCCGGTGAAGGCGCGGACCAGTTCTTTCAGATCTTCGAACACCGCATCGGGTTCTTCGATGCAGCGTTTGGTCATGGCATCCTGATCGTGCATGATCTGGGCGCGGACCACGCGGTGGATGGTCGGCTCGTCGATCCCCCCGGCGCGCAACTTGTCGGCCAGCTCATTCTTGTTCTCGCTGCAGAAGAAGTAGGTTGGCGAACGCTGGAGCATGGTCACATGCGCGGCTTTTTCGGCGAAGGCAGGGATCACCGTGGCGGCGGTCGCGCCCGATCCGATCACCAGCACTTTCTTGCCGGTGTAGTCGATCTTGGGATCCCAAAGCTGGGCATGGATCAGCTGGCCCCTATAGCGATCCATCCCCGGCCAATCGGGCATGTAGGGCTTTTCGTGATCGTAATAGCCCTGGCACATCCATAGGAAGTTGGCGGTAAAGCTGTGCGAGGTGCCGTCCTTGGTGGTTGCTTCGATAGTCCAGAGGTTCGTCGCGCTATCCCACGCTGCGCTGGTGATCCGGTGGCCATAGCGGATGTGCGGGCCGATCCCATTCTCGTCGATTACTTCGCCCATGTACTTCAGAATTTCATCGGCACTGGCGATCGGCGCGCCGACCCAGGGCTTGAAGCGGTAGCCGAAGGTGTAGAGATCGCTGTCCGAGCGAACGCCGGGGTACTTGTGCGTTTCCCAAGTGCCGCCGAAGGTGTCCTTCATCTCAAGGATCGCGTAGCTCTTGCCGGGGCACTGGTCCTGCAGGTGATAGGCCGAACCGATCCCGGAAATTCCGGCCCCGACGATCAGCACGTCGACATGGGTGGCAGACATTGGCGATTCTCCCGGCACTTAATCGTGCGATTAAACGCCCTATGCCGGGATTTGCCAAGCGGGTAATTGATGCCGATCAAACGCTCAGTTGTAGGCGTTGACGACCTCTTCCGGCACGGCAACTAGGATCGTTGCCGCCCGGGTGACCAGTTGCTGCGTTTGCAGCCTGCCGCCGGTGCCTTGATCGAACAGGCCGAGGAACTCGGCGCGGGCATTGCTGGCGGCAAGATCGCCAACCAATGTGGTATGGGTGCTCCAGTTGCTGCCGCGCGCCGAACCTGAAGCCTCCATCCGGCAAACCGCTGCTGGATAGCGGATTGGCGTGCCGAGCATGTCAACGGGGTTGACCTGCTGGAACGGCGCAAATCCGACAACCAGCCGCCCGGAGAACGGACCATTGACGCGTTGCACCAGTCGGTTGACCGCCTTGACCGTTGCCGACCGTCCATCGCGCCCGCGCCGCCAGTTCTCGATCTCCAGTAACTGGCAATCGAATTCGACAAAGCGGACGCCTTCGATCGCTACATGGACCCCGATCTCGAGCTGATATGCCGCGCCGGAGGGAACACTGACCAGCTGCATACTGGCATTCGAAGGGGCGATGGTCGCATCGGCATCAAGCACGAAGCGGCTGGTGACATTGCCCTCAGTCCGACTTGGGACCAGAGTCAGCGGCGCGGCGGCGGTCTGCGTCGGCTGAGGGACCGCCGGAGGCTGCGGAGTTGGGGTAAGGATGCGGCGCAACACGTCGCCCACGCTTGATCCCTGCTTGGGTTCAGCGGCGAGGACAGCGCTTGAGGCGATCAGCGCCATCGAAATGCCAATCATGGTCGCCGCTTGGCGCATCACGGCACCCTCCGCAGCGTCAGCAACTTCGGCTTCATCGTCGCGAACGGCACCATGCCCGAGGTCGCGTGGAGTTGCACCCGGACATTGCCACGCAGATAGTGTAGCGATGTGCCGTTATCCTGCTGATCGTGGAGATAGGCGGCATCGGGATCGCCAGGGAGCTGCTCGGTCTGGCCGCCGCCTGACAGCATTGTCATCCCCTGCCGTGCACCCGCAACCAGCGACGGGTCGATCCAGTAGGCGTTCAGGCGCAGGGAATTTTCCTTGCCATCGTAAGCGCAGGTCGCCGCCCCGCTGCGCTCAAGGAAGGTCGTATCGGGCTTCCCGGCCGAAACCGCGAAGCCGAGCGCTTGTTCGATCTCGGCCGGGGTGAAGAAGCACACCTTCTCGCCCAGTTCGGCTTTGCTCATCGTCGGTCCAACCGGCGCGGAGAGTGCTGGGCTGCTAAAGGTTGGCTCTGGCGTAGCTGTCGCGGCGGCCGGGGGCGCGTCGGAAGGCGAAGCGGAATTGCCAGCCTCGCCGCTACAAGCGGCCACGGTCAGGGCAAAGGCGATCGGAACGAGATAGCGGCGCATGGCAGGTCCTTTCGGGCTTTCCCCGAGCCTAATCTCCAGCCGTCGGCCGCGCCCTATCCATATCGGTAGGAAGGCCTTGATCGGGCCGGGGCCGATGGTAGATTTACCGGGCAATGTCAGGGCCGCTGTCACTCGATACCTTCGACCGCACGGTCGCCGATATCTATGAAGCCGCGCTCGATCCTTCACATTGGGAAGTTGCGCTGGCCGGGATCGTCAACCGCAGCGCACCGCCGCGCTGGGACATCGCGTTCCTGATCTGGGAGCGGCTCAATCCGGCCAGTGGGCGGTTCGTGGGTGCCTTTGGCGTGGCCGAGCATGCCCGGCAGGGCTACTTGCACTTCTTCGCCGGGCGCAACCTGTGGAGCCAGCACGCTCATGCCCTGCCAGTCGGCACCGTAGCACATACCGACACCATGCTGGCCCGCGAGGAGTTTCGCCAAAGCGACCTTTACACCGGGTTCCTTGGTAATTGGGACATCGATGCCGCGCTGATCGGGGTGGTCGACCGGTCGGGGCCGGAGCATCTCGGGCTGGTCCTGCCCGGCCCTGAATGCGGCCCACTGGATCACCTGCACGAGGCTGTGCGGCGCTATGTGCCGCACATCAAGCGCGCTACCCGGATCAGCCGCAAGTTGGGCGAGGCCAACCTGCGCGCCGCCAACGCCGAGCTGGCGCTCGATTCTTCGCCTTCGGCCACCTTTGTGCTCGGCGCGGATCTGGAGCTGCTCCATGCCAATGCCAAGGCGCAGGCCTTGCTGGCCGACGGTTACGGCGATCTGCGTGAGGGCCGGTTGCGGTTGCGGAGCCGCGCGGCGCAGGCCGAGCTCGACAAGGTCTTGAGTGAAGCAGCCGGTGCACCCAGCAGCGCCTTTACGCTTGAGCCGGACGACCTCGTCCCATGCCGGATGCTGGCGATGCGGATTGCCGCCCCAATGGCGCAAACGCTGTGCGGGTCGATCGAAGGCGGCCGGGTACTGCTGGTCGGATCGCCCCATCCCGGCGGAGTTCGGCTTGATCTGGCCGAACGCTACATGGAGTGGTTCGGCCTGACCCCGGCCGAGGCGCGGCTGGCAGCCTTGCTTGCACAAGGTGAGAGCCTTGAAGATTCGGCGATCTCGCGCGGGGTATCGATCAACGCCGAACGCTTCCTGCTGAAAGGCGTTTTCGCCAAGACCGGCGCGACCAAGCAGGCCCAGCTCGTCGCCATGCTGCGCGACGCGCCCGATGGCTGGATTACGCAACCGCCTGCGCTGAATTAGCTCCTACTCATACGGGTAGCGCGGCAAAGTGCGCGCTGCGGCAATTTGCCTGCACAATTTGCAGGAGTTGTCGCCGTGAAACGCATTGCACTTGCTCTGGCCGCGTTCGCCGGGATTGGAGCTGGAGCCGGATTGGCTCAGACCAGCCCGGAAAATACCGGCATCGCTGTCGAAGTGGCTCCACTGCCGGTTGCCACACCGGTCGCCGGGGTTGCGCGTCCAAGCGGAACAACGCTGACACAAGCGCAGCGCAAGATGATCGCCCAGGCTGGCGCAGTGCGCCCCGGCTATTACCGGCTGCGTTCGCTCCATGCCGGTCTGTGCGGATCGACCATCGGCATTGACGACAATCCGCCGTTTCAGCTGGGCCGCTGCGACGCCCACCGGGGCTTCAACAATTTCGCGGTTCTACCGCACCCGGGGACCGGCTATACCTTGCGCAGCCACCCAACGCGCTATGGCTACAGCCAGGAGCGGGACAACACCAGCAGCGAGCTGGGCAACTGCCTGACCACCGCGCGCAACGTGTTGATCGGCGCACCCCGGATCGAGCTGCGGCCCTGCGATGTGACCGGCACTGATTGGAGCCGCGCTGGCGCAGGCGATCAGCGGTTCTTCATCCAGAAGATCGGCAGCGATACCTACCAGATCGCGCTGAGCGAACTCGGCGATAGCACCGATTGCTGGGTCCTGCGAGATGGGGGCCGCAACGAAGGAACCGAAGTGATCCGCTGGCAATGCGCCCGCACCCCCGATCAGCTGTGGCAATTGGAATGGGCCGGGCCGCTTGAGCCCGCACTTGAAGCGCGGCTGCTTGATCAGACCGGTTGGTATCGCACGCCCAGCGGCCATTTCAGCATCTTGGGCGCGGACAGTCTGGATATCCAGGGTAACGTCTACAGCCGGTTCGAAACCGCGAATGACAACGGAGACTACTGCCGCAAGCGCTGCGCCGAACTGGATCGCTGCAAAGCCTGGACGTGGACTGGCCAAGGCCTCGTCGGCAACGATCCGCCGATGTGTATGTGGATGGACAGCGTCGGCCCCACCATCAATCGCGGCAGCGGAACGGCGGGCAAACTGCGCAGCGGCATTGTTCGACAATAGTCGCTTAACGCTGAATCACCGCGAGGAGTTGCGAAGATGACATCACTGAGAAACGTGTTGCGCGCAATCTGCGCATTGGTGCTGCTTTTGCCCGTTGCTGCACCCGCACAGATGCGGCCCGAGCTGATCCGGCTGGCCCAGCCGCGCGACAACTGGTTGGGACCGGACTATTGGACCGACCCAATTCCGGCGACCTATACGATCGAGATTGCTGGAACAGGCCTGTGCCTGGAGCGGACCAGGCCGGAGAACCTGTTGCAGGTTCCGTTCCTGCGGGTGCAAACCTGCAACCCGGCCAACTTCGACCAGAACTTTGAACTTTCACCCGCCGCTGTCGATACCCCGTTGTGGCCCGCCACCACCAATGTCCGCTGGCGGGTCAATAGCCGCGGACACTGCGCCGGGACCGCCAGAGGCGTTGCCTTCGGAGCACCGCGGATCGACTTCAATCCCTGTGACCTGCGGCCCGAAAACGGCAATCGGCCGGAATTTCGTGGGGCGCTTGACCAATATGTCGTGATGGTCCGCGCCCGGCAGGGGCAATATGCGTTCCGCCAGGTCGATGGGCGCTGCTGGTCGGTCGGCGGCGCGGTTCAGGCCGGTTCGCAGCTGGAGGTCCAGCCATGCGACGGACGGGCGGGCCAGCAGTTCCAGCTGACCTTGCAGATTGGCGTCGCCGAACCAACCAACCACACCGCCGCCGAAGCCTTTGGCTGGATCAACATCGGTCAGGTCAACGACATCGAGAACGGGGTTGGCGCGCCTGACCGGTTCCGGCGGCTTAGCGGGCTCGATCTGGGCGGTTCGGACATCCGCGCCGGTTTCTGGACCGAGAACGATCGCGGGATCAGCTGCGCCCGGCAATGCGCGCGCGAAAGCCAGTGCCGTGCGTTCACCTGGGTGCAAATCGGCGCGCAGGATCCGGACCATGCCATATGCTGGCTCAAGAACGGCATGCCCGCGCCAACGCCAAATCCGGACACCGTTTCGGGGATTTTGCGTCCCTGAGCCAATCCCCCGCAAGGAATAGCAACCAGCTTGCGGGCAACCTCGGCAGGGGGCAGTTTGTTTTAGCGACCCTCAGACTGCTCCCTGCCATACCTTGATCGCCTCTATCGGGTAAACCAACATCACGATGTTCAGCGTCAGGTTGTCGCGGATGATCGCCAGCGTCATCAATTCGAAAGCGATCGCCAGCGCCAGCGTGGCCTTCCACGGCAGCTTGGCCGCTGTCCAGAAGCCCAGCGCCATCCAGCCGATATCGGCGAGCGAATTAACAATAGAGTCGCCCGAATAGCCCACCGCCATGGTGGCCGAACGGTAGCGATCGATGATCATCGGGGAGTTTTCCAGAAACTCCCAGCTCGCTTCGATCGCCACGGCAATCGGCAGCGCCCAGCGGGTTGGCGCGCCATCGAACAAGCGCCATTTGCGCCACAGCAGATGCGCGCCGTAATAGAAGACGAACCCGTGGATCACGTGGCTGAACGTGTACCAGTCGGCGATGTGCTGGCTATTCTCGCTCGAAGCAACCGCGCCGTGCCACAGCTTGATCGTACCGCATTCGCAAATCGGCGGGCGCTGCATCGCGAAGAGGATGAAGGCGGCATAAGCCGTCAGCGCCAGACTAGCGATCAGCGCAGCACGGGTGGGGCGCAGGCTGGTCATGCCGGTTCGTGCTCCGGCGGCGTGCTGTCGCCCGGCCCCAGTGGGCGCTGCATGTAATAGGTATCGAGCCATTGCCCATGCTTGCGCCCAACGCTTCGCATCCGCCCCGCCTCACGAAAGCCGCAGGCCGCGTGCAGCCGGACCGAGGCGGGCTGGGCCCCGGCGATAACGGCGATCATCTGCCGGTAGCCGGCGCGCTCGGCCTCAACGATCAGCAGGGCCAGCAAGGCCCGGCCGATCCCCTCGCCGCGCCGGTCGTGGCGGATGTAGACCGAGTTTTCGCAGGCATAGCGATAGGCCGGACGATCGCGGAACTGGCTGGCATAGGCATAGCCGATTATCGCGCCAGCTTCATCGCGGGCAACCAGCCAGGGCGCGCCGGCATCGGCAACCTTGGCCAGCCGCGCCGCCATTTCGGCTTCATCAGGCGCTTCGGTTTCGAAGCTGGCGGTGCCGTGGAGCACATGGTGCGCATAGATTGCCGCGATCTCCGCAGCGTCCGTGCCGGTAGCTGGCGCAATCTGCATGACCTGTCCCTTCCCGGCCGAAGTTGTGCGCGGGACAGCCGGTGCTTTCAAGCAAATTGCGCGACGAGGCTGCGCTGGCTATGGAGAAGGCATGGCTCACCGCACCCTGACCTTCGCCCTGCTCGCTGCCTTTGCCGCGCTTTCGACCCCCGCACTCGCACAGCCCGCACTCGCACAGCCCGCAGCTCCGCCCGTTGCCGTGGAGTCAGATCCCCACACCGCAGCAATGACCGCGATTCTTGCTTCGGCAGACGAAAAGGTCATGCTCGACAATTTCGTCAAAACCTTCGCGGCGCAATTGCCGCTAAGCGATCCGCGTATTGCGGCGCTTGAGAAAGAACGGCCCGGGCTTTCAGCAAAGATTGCCGAAGCCATGCGCCCCGCCATCGTGCCCTATTCGACACGGGTTACCGCAGATTTTCGGGCAAAGGTGCTGCTCCTGATGCGCGAAAGCCTCACCGGCGATGAAGCAAGGATCGTGGCGCAGGTCTTCTCCTCGCCGGCGATGAAGAAAATGATGCGGATTGCCGTGGCCAATGCCAGCAACAGCAATGTGGTGCGCGAAGCCATGACCGGTGACGGCACAATCACCGCCGATGCCGCCCGAGCAGACAACCGCGCGGCGGTAGCTGCCGCGATGGAGCAGATGACCGAGGCCGATTTCGCCGAACTGGCCAAGCTGCCAATTACCCCGGCGCTTTCGGCGAAGATGGGGCGGCTGGGCCAGCGGGTCAACGCATTGCGGGTGGAGATGGAGAACATACCGCCGCTGCCCGAAGAAGCGCGCACAATCGAAGCGGCAGTCGAAGCCGCGCTGGTCAAGTATCTCGCGGGCGAGAAGTAGGCGCGCTGCTTGGCGAAGCACCCTGCAGCGATGAATCAACCCCTTGCCTTCAGCGAAAGTCCGCGCCGCGCCTGTGTGATCGGCGCGGGGCTGGGCGGGCTGGCGCTGGCAGTGCGGCTTCAGGCAGCCGGGATCGAGACTGTCCTGATCGAAGCGCGCGAGCGGCTGGGCGGACGCTCGGGCGCGATCGAGCGCGACGGGTTCCGGTTTGACTTCGGGCCTGCCGCGCTCACCGATCGCGCGGCGCTGGCGGAACTCTGGCAGGCCGCCGGGCAAGACTTTGCGGCTGACCTTCAGCTGCTGCCAATCGATCACGGCTGGCGCTGCAATTGGACCGACGGAACTCAGTTCGATTTCGCGCCGGGTTCGCCCGAGTTGCCGCGTGCCGTCGCCCGGATGGCACCCGGGGATGTCGCGGGCTTTGAGGAACTGCAAGCCCATGCCGCCGGATTGTGGCGCGAACTGCGTGAAGCGGGCGATACGCGGCTCAATGCGGGGCTGCTCACCCGCTTTGCCCCGGCACTGTTCAAGCATCAGGCCTGGCGCTCAGCCTGGGGCCTCACCGCGCATTGCCTCAAGGACCAGCACCTGCGCGAGGCGCTAGTCATGCCGCTGCTGCTCAAGGGCGCGAACCCGGCCAATACCCCGGCGAGCCAGCTCGCGCTGCACCATGTCTTGCGCGAAGGGCTGAGCTATCCGGTGGGCGGAATGGGGACGCTGGCAGCAGCGCTGGGCGCGCTGTTCCAGCGGCTCGGTGGGACGGTGCGGCTGCACGATCCGGTGCTCCACATCCACTTGCTCGGCAACCGCGCGCATGAGGTCGAAACGGCCAGCGGCTGGCGCGAACGGTTCGATGTGGTGGCGAGCAATGCCGATGTGCTCCACACCTACCGCGATCTCCTCACCGGCACCCCGCGCGGGCGCGAGGTCTCTCGCAAGCTCAGCCACAAACACTGGTCGCCAGCGCGTTTCACGGTTCATTTCGGACTGGAAGGTGGCTGGCCGGGCATTCCGCATCAAACAATACTGTTCGGCCCCCGGTTCAAGGCCTTGATTGACGATGTTTTTACCCACGGCGTGCTGCCACAGGACCAGTTGATCGCGCTCAGCCACCCCAACGTGACCGATCCCTCGGTCGCCCCGCCGGGCAAAAGCACCTTCAGCGCAAGCATCCCGGTGGCCCATCTGGGCAAGCTACCGATCGATTGGGAGACGATCGGCGAACTCGTCGAGCGCCGGATTCTCAGCGAAGTCGGTCGCCGCCTGATCCCCGATCTCGACGACCGGATCGTGACCAAACTGCGCGTCACCCCGCGCGATACCGCGTTGGAATTCAGCGCCGCCCACGGCAGCGCCCACAGCCTTGAGCCAACCCCGTCGCAAACCGGCTGGCTCCGCGCCAAGAGCCGCGACAGCAAGATCCCGAACCTCTACCTGGTCGGCGCGGCAACCGCGCAAGGCGCGGGAACTGCAGGGGCGCTGGCCTCGGCCCGGGCGACCGCGAAACTAATTCTGGAGAATCAACAATGAAACGCCTGGCCGTCTATTGCGGATCCGCCTCGCCCGCCGATCCGCGCTATATCGAACTGGCCGAAACGGTCGGGCGCGAGCTGGCGCAGCGCGGGATTGGCGTGGTCTATGGCGGCGGCCGCCTGGGGCTGATGGGCGCAGTCGCGAAAGGCGCGCTCTCGGTTGGCGGCGAAGTCATCGGCGTGATCCCCGAGGCGCTCTCCGGCGCGGGCGGCAAGGGCGGCGAGGTCGCCAACCACGATTGCACCGAACTGCACGTGGTCCCCGGAATGCACGAACGCAAGCTGGCCTTCACCAACCTGTCCGACGGGTTCCTGACGATCCCCGGCGGGGTCGGGACGATGGATGAGCTTTGGGAAGCGGTCAGCTGGGCGCAGCTGGGTTATCACGCCAAGCCGGTCGGTCTGCTCAACGCTTTCGGGTTTTACGATCAGCTGCTCGCCTTCAACCGCCACATGGCCGAGACCGGCTTCATCCGCCCTGCGCACCAAGGAATCATCATCGCCGAGAGCGAGCTTGACCTGCTGCTCACCCGGATGGCGGCGCACGAACCGCACACTCCGATCTTTGCGATGAAGGTATCGGATTTGTAATTTTCCGCGCGCTTGCCTAGGGGCCAGCGCACCATGCATTCCTACCCCGCCCCCGCGCTCGCCCTGGTCGAACAGCTGGTTGCCACTGCAGCGACCGACCCAAGCCGCGCAATCAGCTTTCAAGGCGCACCGGGGTGCAACGGGCACCGCGCCAGCCGGGAATACGATCCGGATAGCCTCCCTCTGCCCTGCTTCAGCTTCGAGGACGCCCTTGAGGCGGTGAAAGAAGGCCGTGCCGACCGCGCGATCATTCCGATCGAGAATTCGCAGCACGGGCGGGTGGCGGACATCCACTTCTTGCTGCCTGAAAGCGGGCTCTCTATAGTTGGCGAGCATTTCATGCCGATCAGCCATGCGCTGATGGCTTTGGGAGATGGCCCTTTCAACGCCGCCTATTCGCACCCACAAGCGCTCGGCCAGTCGCGGCATTTCCTGCGGGCGCGCGGTATAATGCCGCTGGCCTATGCTGACACTGCCGGGGCAGCGGCATTCGTGGCCGAACAGGGCGATCCGTCTGCCTGCGCAATCGCCCCGATCATCGCTGCCGAGCTCTATGGCCTGAAGGTGATCGAGCGGAACGTAGAAGATGCGCACGACAACATGACCCGCTTCGTGGTGCTGGCGCGCGACCCGCTCGATGCTGCGAAGCTGAGCGGTCCAACCATGACCACCTTCGTATTCGAGGTGAAGAACATCCCCGCCGCGCTGTACAAGGCGCTGGGCGGGTTCGCCACCAACGGCGTCAACATGACCAAGTTGGAAAGCTACCAGAAGGGCGCGAGCTTTGCCGCGACCACCTTCTATGCCGATATCGTCGGCGCGCCCGGCGATCCGGCGGTCGACCGGGCGCTCGAAGAGCTGGCGTTCCATTGCAAAGAATTGCGGATGCTCGGCACCTACCCGCAGGAACGCAAACGCGGCTAATCGCGCTTGCCCGCCCGCTTGCACCGTGTATCCAAGCACTTGTGAGCACAGCGGGCGGGCAGTCGATTCAAGGGGGCGAAGCAGCCGAGGCGGCGCTGCGCGATTACGACGCGGTCCGCGCCAGCGCCGATATCCAGTTCGCGCCGCTCCAGCCCAAGGCGTTGCCCAAGGCCGAAACACCCGAATGGCTGCAAGCGCTCGGCCGTTTCTTCCGCGCGATCTTTGAACCGATTGGTGAGGCCATTGGCGTGTCGTGGCCGGTGCTCCAATGGGTTTTGTTAGCGCTGGCGGCGGCCGCCGTGCTGTTCCTCGTCTGGCGGATTATCGAGCCGCTGCTCGATCGGCCGGTGCGCGCAGCTGCGGCGATCGAACCGCAGTGGAACCCGGATCAGGCCGAAGCGCTGGCCTTGCTCGAAGACGCTGACCGGCTGGCGGCAGCAGGCAAATTTGACGAGGCCACCCACCTGCTGCTGCGCCGCTCGGTCAAGCAGATTGCCGAGGTTCGCCCCGATTGGGTTCACCCCGCCAGCACTGCGCGGGAAATAGCCGTGCTGGGCGGGCTGCCCGAAGCGGCGCGGCGCGCCTTCGGCGTGATTGCCACCCGAGTTGAAGCGAGCCGCTATGCGCTGCGGCAACTCGCAGCAGAGGACTGGGCCGCCGCGCGCGGGGCCTATGCTGAATTTGCGCTGGGCGAGCTGCGATGAGCGACAATCCCTTCAGCCCGCGCGCGGTGCTCGCCCTGGTGCTCGGCGGCGGGCTGTTGTTCCTGGCGATCCTGTGGATGATCGGCAACGATATTGGCGGCGATAGTAACAACGATGGCGGAGCGCATGTTTCTGGCAAAGGGCTGACCGGCTACGCCGCTCTGGCCCAATTGCTCGAAGCGCGCGGCGTTGAAGTAAGCCGCAGCCGAAGCCGCGCGGGCCTGCGCACCACCGCGCTGCTGGTTCTCACCCCGACGCACAATACCAACCCGGCCGAGATCGATCAGATCATTGCGGCCCGCCGTGCCATCGGCCCGACCCTGGTGATCGTGCCCAAGTGGTTCACCTTGCCGATCAAGCCGAGCAAGGCGTTCCCCGATGCCAAGCCCGGCTGGGTCATGCCGCTGGGGGCCAATGCGCCGGAGTGGGTCAACAAGGCAACTGCGCTGGGCTCGCCAGCGTTGATGGTCAAAAAGGATGCCCCCGCCGCTGCTCGGCTCTGGACCGGACTGGGCCAGTCCGAACTTCCGGCACCGGACAAGCCGGTGCAGCTGCTCGGCGGGGACGATCTGGTGGCGCTGGTGCGCAACGGTTCGGGCGACATGCTGGCGGCCTATCTCGATGACGGTGACTATGCCGAACTGGCCTATGCCGCCGGGGTCGGATCGAGCGACTACGCCGACGAGGAAAACCGCTTCCCGGTGACTATCGTTGCCGAGCCGGACCTGCTCAACAATTACGGCATGGCTGATCGCCGCCGCGCGGCGCTGGCGCTAGACCTCATCAGAGTCGCCAGCAATGGTGAGGATCTGCCGGTCGATTTCGACCTGACCCTGCCCGGCCATGGCACCGGCAAGAACCTGTTGACCCTGGCCTTCACCCCACCTTTCCTGGCCGCGACGCTGTCCCTGCTGCTGGCCGCGCTGGTGATCGGCTGGCGGGCCTTCGCGCGGTTCGGCCCGGCCCGGGTAACGGCGCGGGCAATCGCCTTTGGCAAGACCGCGCTGGTCGGCAACGCTGCCGGGCTGCTGCGTCGCGCCCGGCGGCTGCACCTTTTGGGCGGCCCCTATGCCGATGCCGCACGCGATCGGTTGGCCAAGGCGCTGGCGCTGCCGGCGCGGCTTGATGCGACCAGGACGGAGGCCGCGATTGACCGGGCGCTGCTCGCCCGTGATGCCTCTGCCATGCCCTTTTCCATCGCCGCTGCCACCCTGCGTGCTGCGCGAAAGCCGCGCGAGCTGATCAGCGCCGCGCGCAACCTTCATTCGCTTGAAAGGACCCTGATCCGATGACTGCTCCCATGACGCTGGCCGAAGTTGGCACACTCGCTGCGGCGATCCGGGGTGAGATCGCCAAGGCGGTGGTCGGCCAGACCGAAACGGTCGACGCGCTGCTGGTCGCGCTGCTGGCGCAGGGCCATGTCCTGCTCGAAGGCCCGCCGGGAACCGCCAAGACCCTACTGGCGCAAAGCTTTGCCCTGACCACCGGGCTGCAGTTCGGGCGAATCCAGTTCACTCCCGATTTGATGCCGGGGGATATTCTGGGGTCCAACCTGTTCAACTTCCAGACCAGCCAGTTCACGCTGACGCGCGGCCCGATCTTCTGTGATCTGCTGTTGGCCGACGAAATCAATCGCACCCCGCCCAAGACCCAGGCCGCGCTGCTTGAGGCGATGCAAGAGCGGCGCGTCACGCTGGATGGCACGGCCCATCCGCTGCCCGACCACTTCATGGTGGTGGCGACGCAGAACCCGATCGAGAGCCAAGGGGTCTATCCGCTACCTGAGGCCCAGACTGATCGCTTCCTGTTCAAGCTGCTGGTGCCATACCCGACTGCGGCCGAGGAAGCCCGGATCGTCTCGCAATATGGCGAGCGCAGCGGCCCGCCGCGCCCCGCCGATCTGGGCGTATCGCAAGTGGCCGATGCCGCCGCGATCACCGCCGCGGCGCAGGCGGTGAAGAGCGTAACCTTGGCCGAAAGCGTGGTGGATTACGTCGTCCGGCTGATCCGCGCAACGCGCGATAGCGCAGACCTCTCCAGCGGCGCCAGCCCGCGCGCAGCCGTGCTGCTTGCCAACGCCGCGCGTGCCCGCGCTGCGCTTGATGCGCGCGACTATGTTGTGCCCGACGATGTCAAAGCGCTGGCCGCATCGGTGCTGCGCCACCGCTTGCTGCTAAGTCCGGCAGCGGAAATCGAAGGAAAACCGATAGAGGCGCTGGTGGCCGAATTGGTCGAAGCCACCGAGGCACCGCGGTGATGAGTCGCAGTACTTTTTCTTCCCCCTTGATGGGGGAAGGATACGGAGACTTGGCAGCTTGCTGCCTAGTCGAAGTTGGATGGTGGGTGAGGGTGCCGACATGCGCTGCGCCCGATCGAGAGATCACCCACCACCCAGCCTGCACTAGTTCACTGCGTTCACAAGCTCCGGCATCCCTCCCCCATCAAGGGGGAGGAAGGCTCGTGCAGTGATCCCCCGCGCCGTCCTTGTCCCAACGCCGCGCGCGGTGCTGCTGCTGGTCGGCTGCGCGCTGCTCGCGCTCGTCCTCGCAGCGCAAGTGCCAGGGGCATGGGGCGCTGCGCCGGTTCTTGGTCTCACCGTGCTGGCGCTGGTGGTGCTCGACGCAGCGCTGGCCGGACGCGCAGAGGCGCTCGATCTGGCAATCTCGACTGAGGTTGAGGTTGGTGAACCAGGCTGGGCCGAAGTTTCTGCACTGTTCGGACGCGGGAAGCGTTCGCGGGTGCTCTGCGCGCTCGCGGTCGATCCCCGGCTGATGCCCGACGGACGCGGCGGCGACGCGCTACGCCGCGGCGATGACGGCATCTGGCAGGCCAGAATCGGCTTTACCCCGACCCGGCGCGGGACTGGCCCGGTCAATCGGCTGTGGCTCAATTGGGTCGGCCCGCTGGGGCTTGGCGCGCGGCAGGTTTGGCAGGATCTCGATACTGCAGTGCGGGTCCGGCCCAACGTGGCGGCGGCACGTTCGCCGGCGCTGCAAGCCTATCTCAAGGACGCGCAATACGGCCTGATCGCGCGGCGCATTCGCGGTGCTGGAGCCGAATTTGAAGCGCTCGCCGATTACCAGCCGGGGATGGACCGCCGCCGGATCGACTGGAAATCGAGCGCTCGCCACGCGCATCTCTTCGCCAAGGAATATGAGACCGAGCGCAACAACCAGATCGTCTTTGCCTTCGATTGCGGACAGGCGATGTGCGAGCCGGTTGGCGGGCTTCCCCGCATCGACCGCGCGGTCTCGGCAGCTCTCGCCACCAGCTACGTCGCACTGAAAGGCGGCGACCGCGTTGCGCTTTATGGCTTTGCCGCGCGGCCGGAAGTGTTCACGCCCTTCGTGGCCGACGCGCGCCAGTTCCATCGCTTGCAAAGCGAAGCGGCACGGCTCGATTACAACGCGCAGGAACCGAACTTTACGCTTGCCCTGGCAACGCTGGCCGGGCGGCTGCAGCGGCGCTCGCTGATCGTGGTCTTTTCCGACTTCACCGACCCGACCAGCGCCGAACTGATGATCGAAAGCATCGGCCGCCTGACCAAGCGCCATGTCGTGCTGTTCGTCACCATGGTCGATGCCGAGCTTGACGGGATCGCCACTGCCCCACCCGACGATGTTCAGGCGCTGGCCATGGCGGTCACCGCCGATGCCCTGCTACGCCAGCGAGCGCTGGTGCTGTCACGCCTGCGTCAGCTCGGCGTCGATGTAATCGAAGCCCCGTGGGAAAAGATCGGGATGCGGCTGCTCGACAGCTATCTGGCGATCAAGCGCAAGGGGACGATCGGCTGATGCTAGGGCTGTTGGAGAACAAGCAGGCCGATCAAGTCGCCGCGATCGAAGCCGCTGCGCTGCGCTCTGACCGCTTCCGGCAGGAGCGGGAGGGCGATTGGCAGCGTCTCGATGCGATCGTCACCCGGATGGAGAAGAGCCGGATGCGGCGCGTCTCCGACGAAGACCTGCTCGCCTTGCCCGTGCTTTACCGCACGGTCGCATCCAGTCTGTCGGTTGCGCGTGAGACTTCGCTCGATGCCGCCACGCTGACCTATCTCGAAGCGCTGGTGCAGCGCGCCTGGTTCCTGGTCTACGGCCCGCGCATCGGCCTTGCCGGATGGCTGCGCGGATTTCTGGGTGGGGGCTGGAGCCGCTCGGTCCGGGCGATCTGGCCCGATGTGCTGGCTGCGCTGGCGGTGATGGTGATCGGCACCGTGGTGGGCTGGCTGCTGGTCGCGCAGGATCCCGAATGGTACTTCGCGCTGGTGGGAGACATGGCCCAAGGCCGCGCCCCCGGGGCCAGCCGCGAAATGCTGAGCGAGACACTTTACAGCAACGACATGCAGGATTTCCTCTCGGCCTTTGCCGCGAGCCTGTTCAGCCACAACGCGCAGATTTCGATCCTGGCTTTCGCGCTGGGCTTTGCCTTCGGCGTACCGTCGCTGTTGCTGCTGGTCCAGAACACTGCGGTGCTGGGGGCCATGCTGTGGCTGTTTGACAGCCAGGGCCTGTTGATAGACCTGGCGGCGTGGCTTTCGGTCCACGGCACGACCGAGCTGTTTGCGATCCTGCTCTCAGGCGCGGCAGGCTTGCATATCGGCCGTTCGATGGCCTTCCCCGGCGAGCGCTCGCTGCTCGAAGCGGCCGCGCAGGCCGGGCAGCGCTCCGCACAAGTCATGGCCGGTGTGGTGCTGATGCTGGTCATCGCCGCGCTGCTTGAAGGCTTTGCGCGCCAACTGGTCACCGACGTGCAGCAGCGCTTCCTGATTGGCGGGGCCATGCTGGTATTCTGGCTGGCCTACTTCTTTGCCTTCGGCCGCCGCGATGCGCTGGGCGGAGACCACGCGCGGTGAGCTCCTTGGCGCTCGATCTCGACCGCAAGGGCAAACGCCGCCGGGTGATGATCACGCCCGAAGGGATCGCCCTGCCCATCACCGTTGCGACCCGCTCGGCCCGGATCGGCGCATTGCTCATCGATCTGACGCTGATCACGGTGCTGATCGTGGGAATGTCTGTCGCCTTCTTTTTGACCGCCTTGGGCAGCCTGCCCGAACCGGAAGAGCTGGCGAAATCGAAAGACCCGGCCTTGCAGGCGATCCTGTTCATCTATGTCACCTGGATCGTGCTGATGTTCCTGTTGCGCAACGCCTGGTTTCTCTATTTCGAGCTCGGCCCGCGCGGCGCGACACCAGGCAAGCGCATGGCCGGAATCCGGGTGGCTGCGCGCAACGGCGGCCGGCTCAGTGCGGAAATGGTGATCGCCCGCAACCTTCTGCGCGATGTCGAGCTATTCCTGCCGATCCTGTTCTTGCTCAATGGCGGGGACGATATGGGTGCAGCCGGGCTGGCCTCGCTCGCCTGGCTGGTTCTGCTGATGGCAATTCCGCTGTTCAACAAGGATCGCCTCCGCGCCGGGGACCTGATCGCCGGAACCTGGGTGGTCGAGGCCCCGCGCGAAAAGCTGGCGGCGGCGATGAGCGTGACCGGGGCTGCACAAGGCGGTACCAGCGCTACAACCGGCGCGGCATACCGCTTCGGCGAGGCAGAACTGGCGGTATACGGCGAGTACGAACTTCAGACCCTTGAGCGGGTATTGCGCGAGGACCGCAGCGAAGCGCTGGTCGCGGTGCATGAGGCGATCTGCCGCAAGATCGGGTGGGACCCTGGCGCAGGCGACGAACGCGCATTCCTTGAGGCCTATTACACCCAGCTGCGCGCCGGTCTGGAAAGCGGCATGCGGATGGGCAAACGGAAAGCGGACAAGTGGGCGAGCTAAGCTATCGCATTGTCGAGGACGATCTGAGTGGCGCCGAAGTTGCTGCGCTGCTGCAGCTGCATCTGGACGAGATGCACCAGTGGTCGCCGCCGGAATCGGTCCATGCCATGCCGATTGAGCGTCTTCGTGCCCGCGACGTAACCTTCTATTCAGCCTGGGCTGATGACCAACTCGCCGCAGTCGGCGCGCTCAAGCAGCTCGATCCCGCACACGGCGAACTCAAATCGATGCGCGCCCATCCTGACTTTCGCGGGCGAGGCGCGGGCCGGGCCATGCTCGATCACCTGCTGAGCGAGGCACAAGCACGTGGCTATCGCCGGATCAGCCTCGAGACCGGCCGCCCGGATGCGTTCCAGCCAGCGCAGCGGCTTTACGCGGCGAACGGCTTTGCCGAATGCCCGCCCTTCGATGATTATACTGACGATCCGTTCAGCTTGTTCATGACGAGAGTTCTGTGATCTTGCGACCCGCCACCCCAGCCGACCTTCCGGCGCTGTCGCGCCTCGCCATGGACAGCTTTGTTGCAAAGTTCGGCGCGCTCTACTCTGCTGAAGATCTGGCCAGCTTTCTGAACGAGAACCTGTGCGAAGCCGCCTTCGCCGCCGATTTGGCCAACGTCAACCGGCTGATCCATTTGGCCGAACGCGACGGCGAATTGCTGGCCTTCGCCAAGATCAGTCTGGTTTGCGGCTTCCCGGAATATGCCCGAGGGCAAAGAGCGATGGAGCTAAAGCAGCTCTACGCCGCCGCAGCAGCCACCGGGATGGGCATCGGCGGCCAGTTGATGGACTGGGCGATGGACCAGTTCGCGCTGAGCGGGGCGGATGAGGTGCAGCTATCGGTCTACAGCGAAAACTACGGCGCTCATCGTTTCTACGCGCGGTATGGCTTCGCCAAAGTGGCCGACATAACGTTCAAAGTCGGCGAACAGCTTGACCCCGAATTTCTTTACGCCCGGATGCTGCCTTAACGCGATCTTAGCGCGCCGCTGGCAGATTCGGCGGCATGGGCAATCTGCTTCCCAACCCGCTGCAGCACTATCTCCATGCCGCACCCGCTGCGGATGGGGCAGACGATCTAACACCGATCGATCGCATTCTCGATGCGGTGCGCGCGCATCTGGGGATGGAGATCGCCTTTGCCAGCCGCATCCACGATGGCATGCGCGAGTTCACGCATATCCGCGCCGATTGCCCCGTACCGGTTGCTCCCGGCGTAGCCGAACCGCTTGGACAGACGCTCTGCTATGAGGTGCTGCAAGGCCGTTTACCGGCGCTGATGCACGATGCCCGCCAGCACGAAGCGGCATTGCCGATCCCGATCACTTTGGCACTGCCGGTTGGTTCACACTTGAACGTGCCGCTGATGCTGAGTGACGGGCAAGTCTATGGGACTTTCTGTTGTGTCAGTCGGGAACCTGATCTCAGCCTGACCGAACGCGATATGGCCACACTGCGCGCCTTTGCCCAGCTTGCTGCGCAGCAGATCGAAGGTGACCTTGCCGCTCAGCGCGATCGCGCCGCTACCGTCAACCGGATCGCCGACGTGCTTGCGAGTGAAGCAATCACGATCCTGCACCAGCCGATCCATACGATGCAGTCTGCGCAGCCGGTTGGGGTGGAATGCCTCGCCCGTTTTCCCGATGCGGCAATGCGCGGGCCAGATCGCTGGTTTGGGGAAGCGGATGCCATCGGACTCGGCGAGGAACTTGAGCTGCTGGCGGTCCGCTGTGCACTGCGCACGCTGCCGCACGTGCCGCCGCACTGCTATGTTGCGATCAACGTCTCACCCGAAACCGTCATCGCCGGCGGGCTGCTCGATTTGATCAGAGGCATCGACCGCAGCCGGCTGGTGCTAGAAGTGACCGAGCACAATGCCGTTCAGGACTATGCCGTGCTCACTGCCCAGCTCGAACCGCTCCGGGCCTATGCCCGGATTGCGATCGACGATGTCGGATCAGGCTATGCCGGACTGCGGCATATCGTCGATCTGCGCCCCGACATCCTGAAACTGGACATGAGCCTGACTCGGAATGTCGACGGCGATCCCGCGCGCCGCGCCCTGGCCCATGCGCTGGTCAGCTTCGCGCGCGAGATCGGCAGCACGCTGGTTGCCGAAGGAATAGAGACCGAGGCCGAACGCGCGGCTTTGCTGGAGCTGGGCGTGCCGCTGGCGCAAGGCTTTCTTTTCAGCCGGCCGATGCCCGTAGTCGCCGCGCAGCAAATTTTGCTTGGTCACATTGAGTGCGATTCGCCCCTGCCCGACCGAAGCAGCGTCAATCAGGTGCCAATCGCCGCGCGCGCCTGAGCGGCCGGGTCTCATTCCCAGCCGAAGTCTTCCATCATCCGCTGCCGGGTTGCCGCGTCGGCTTGCTTGAGCAGGACGCGGGTGGTGCGGTGGCCCTGCATGACGCCCTCAGCATTGCGATAGGCCCAGTCCGACACATCGGTCAGCTTTACCCGCACTTCCTGCTGGTAAGTGTAGCCGCGCTGGATCGGGACATTGGCGAGCCGACCGGTCAGGTAATCGCCATCGCGGGCGACGTGATCGACCCAGATGTGCTCTTTGCCGCCCAGCGGATACTTGAAGATCACGTTGGTAATCAGCGGATCGGCTTTGGCGACAACGGCAAGGAACTCCGGCAGGGTCCGCTGCGCTTCGGCGATCGCGGCGTTCATTTCCGGATCGCTCGAGCGAACATAGACCACGCTGTCCTCGTCCGCCTCAACGCTCCGCGCCTTGTCGGGCCGGTTGCGCACCTGGGCGCTTAGCGGCACTGGCGCGACCAGTGCTGCGATCAGCAGGGCGGCGGTGAGCGAGCGAAGGCGGCTCATCCGGTTGGCTCCTGCATGCGGGTCTGGACTGGCGCAGTCGGCGGCGGCGGCGCGCCGGTGGGCATTCCGGCCGGACGCGGCTTGGTGACGCCGCTCGTGCCGATGGTAAATCCGGGGACGGGGCGATCCTCAGTGCGGCCCAGGTGATACATATCCATGATCACTTCGCTGCGAGCCGGCTCAGCGCCGTCGCACTCCACGATGTAGAGATCGACGATATTGTTATAGACCCCGGGGCCAAGATTGCCGGCGCGCTGAAACCGCGGAGCCTTACCATCCGAGCAGCGCAGCGTGGCAAGATAGGCGCGCTGGCCTTGCGGGCGGGAGACCCGCACCGGGTTCTCCCGGCTGCCAAGCGGGTGCTCCTCAGCCTTGGCGATCGCCCGCTCCAGCTCCTTGCCCTGCATCGCACTCTCGCCGCGCATCATCCGTGCGAGGACATCGTCTTGCGCCTGCAACGGCGCAGCGGCGAACACCGCCAATCCGGCCAACAACCATGCTTTCATCGGTGCGTCCCCCGTTTGCGACCACAAGGCGCGGTCTGATAGGAGGGATTATCAAGCCATTGGGCTGAATGGAAGCTTAGCGCGCTTCGCCGAGTTGCACACGGATGCAAGCCGGAGTCGGCTCTGCGGTATCGATGAAGGAGAGCCCCGGCTGCGCCTCGACATCGGGCAGCTCAACACAGGCCGGTTCCACCTTGCCTTGCGCCAAAGCAGCCAGCGCGAGCAGCAGCACCGGCAGGCCAAGGCCGAGTCCATAGGCGAGCGACTGGGTGCGCGGCGGGATCGTCATGACGGGCAGCGTGACGCACCGCGCCTTGCCGCCGGGTCAGCGAACTGCCTTGCCCGGAAGGGTTAATCCGGAAAGGAAAAGACTGAGGTCAGTCGCTTCTGCCGCTGTCATTGTCGCTATCAGACTTGCCCCGCCTCTTCTTGAGCAGCGCCGGAGCGATCGCGATGAAGACCACGGCAATGGCGATCCAGACGGCATATTGCATGGGGCGGTAAGCTCCGATTGGGTGGCCGACCAGCCTAGCCGCGCCGCGCGCCTCAGGAAAGCGCCATCACGCTTTCGGCAAGTTTGGGCAGGCGCTGGGCGGGTTCGATTGGCGCAGCAGCGGCCACAGTTCCATCGTCTCGCGGAAAGTCTGCAAGCGATTGCTCCAAAAGGTGGCGAGCCAGTACGAGCGGACATCTTCCCAGTGCGGATCGGCAACCGGTTGGGGCATCAGCATCGCGTCCTCCTCCCAGCGTTGCAGCACCCAGGCATCGCGGACCAGTTCGACCAGATAGACCGCCGTGGTGCCATCGCCGCCCATGGGCATCACCCGCCCCAGCCGGATCGGGGTGCGATCGCGCTTGCTGTTGAGCTCGCCGAGCCGCACAACCAGCGCCTCGCGCTCGGCGCCGAGCAACCGGCCGTTGGCATCGTCGATCAACGCGGTATCGCTCGCCAGCCCGGTCTGCGGTAGCGAACCCTTGCCGATCGCGGTGACGAATTCATCGAGCACAAAGCAGGCCAGCAGCGGATCGTGCGGCGGCATCCGGGCGACCGAGGTCGCATGGGCCGGAACCGCCAGCAGCACCGCGGCGAGGAGCAGCAAACGCGCGATCATGGCACGGAGGCTGCCAGCCGCGCAGGCGATTGACAAGCGCCGCTTATCGGCCATGGCTAACACCGCCTTTCCGCCAACCGATTATTTGCTTGCCGCAACATTCAGGCGCTCTATTCACAGTCGTGCTATCGATTCCGGGGGGAATAGAGCCATGGGACTTAATGCTGGCTATGGTGTCGTGATCGGCACCAAGCACAATTACTATCGCGATCCGCCGGACAATTTCGGGCGCTACTATCACGGCAACCTGATCGTTGGGGTCGGCGCGCAGACTTACAAGTGTGCGATCGATGTCGATCCCAAGAACATGCCCGATGGGATCCAGTGGCGCGTGGTCAAGCTGCGGACCACCGATTTCGATCTGCTGCGCGCCCGCGTCGATGGCTGGCACCCGCTGGTCTCCGCCCAGGCCAGCGGCGCGCTGGACTATATCCGCGATGCCAAGCTGCACCCGCCGCTGATGATCTGGAACGTGCGCTATCAGTCGATCCTTTCCCGCCTGCTGTGGTTCATCCGCTGGAACCCGCCGTGGAACTCCGGCACCGGAATCCAGGCGCTGACCGCGCTGGAAGGCGTGCTGGCCAACGCCCAGCGCTGCTATGTCTTTGGCGAGCCCTTCACCACCGGGCTTGGCGTCCACAACATCCACCAGAACCAGGGCGATCCGATCGGCACGCCCTGGGCCGCGGAAAACGGCATCTGGCAGGACGGGGCGACGATCATCGAAAAGACCGACGGTACGCTCTGGGCCTTCCTGAACAAGTTCAAGACCCAGTCCTTCAAAACCGACGCGTTGGGGCGGCCGGTCTAGCGGGGCCGCGCCGGATTTCAGGTTGGGCACAGATCGCGCTAGGCTGCGGCCATGCGGATAGTCACCCAGGCCCTCGCCTACTTCGCCGCGATCTTCGCGCTTGGCTTTGTGCTCGGCACGGTGCGGACGCTGTGGCTGGCCCCGGTGCTGGGGTCAGCCGCCGCAGTGGCGCTGGAACTGCCGGTGATGCTCAGCGCGAGTTGGTGGTGGGCGGGGCGCCTCCACAGCCGCGCGCCCCTGCCCAGCCGCCGCGCCGCGCTCGCCATGGGCAAGCTGGCCTTCGCGCTGCTACTGCTGGCCGAGCTCGCGCTGGGGGTCTGGGGCTTCGGGCAGAGCTTGCGCGCGTGGTCAGCTGCGCTGGCGAGCCTGCCGGGCGCGTTGGGGCTGGCGGGGCAGGTTGGGTTCGCCCTGATGCCCTGGGCGGTGTGGCGGGATGCGCCTTAGCCAGAGATCACCCAGCCGATCCACCCGCCCAAAGCCAGCATCTGCACGAACATGATCGATTGCAGGTGATCGTTGAACGGCTGTTTGCGGGTCTTGTGGCGGAACAGCGCGCGCCCGGCATAGGCCCCGGGTGAGCCGCCAAGGAAAGCGAGCAGCAATAGCGTCGATTCCTGCACCCGCCACGCCCCAGCCTCAGCCTTGGCCTTGTCGATCCCGAAGGCGGCGAAGGCGGTGAAATTTATGGCGATCAGGAAGTAGGTGAGGTTGGCGGGGCCGATCTGGGCGAGGAGTTCGGTCGCGATTTGCAGGATTGAAGGTTGATGTTGCTCCATTTGGCGAGTGTGCCTGTAAGGGGTGAAAGCCTGGTTAGCGGCAGACTGATCAGGCCGCCGCCAACCGCTCCGCCCGCTCGGTGCAAACCTGCACGATCCGGGCCACTACCGGCTCGACATCCTCCAGCACCGCCTTGGCCGGGACCCGCAGCGTGGCGATATGCTGCGCCCGCAGCGCCGCCCCGCGCGCCGCGTCGCTCATCGCCACACCGCCGGTGTCATGCGCCCAGCCATCGACCTCGATCGCGAGGCGCAGCGCCGCGCAGTAGAAATCGAGGATATAGTGCCCCGCCGGATGCTGCCGCCGGAACTTGAACCCGCCGGGGCGGTTCTGGAGCGCAGTCCACAGCTTGACCTCAGGCAGCGTCATCTCCCGCCGCAGCTTCCGCGCGCGCTGGACGGTGGTGACCGGCCCGGAGATCGTCTGGCGGGTTGGCATGGGCGGAAGGTGGCATAAAGAGCTGAAGAGTCGAGCGGAAACATGCCGAAAATGGGGCTACCTACATCCTCTCCTTCAGGAGAGGGGGACCACCGCAGGTGGTGGAGTGGCTCGCGCGAGTACTTCCGACCTAGCTTGCGCACGCGACCCCATCCTTCCCTTCAGGGAAGGGGGACCGCGCCCGAAGGGCGGGGTGGAAGGGCTCGGGCGAGTACTCCGAATTTGGAGTAGGCAGGCGACGCTAGCTCGGGGTTGCGCCCGCACGCAAGGCCCGGATTACCCGCGCGAGCCCCTCCCCCAGCTACGCTGGGTCCCCTCCCCTAAAGGGGTAGGATGCCCACCCCAACCGCGCCGCGCGCATCCTGCCCAAGCCGCCAAACGCCATGATCGCCCGCGCGCCGGAGACGGTCGAACGGGTGATGCGGGAGATTTGACGAGAGGATTTAGTCTTCGACGTAAAGCTTGCGACTAATCCCAAACACAACAATCGGGCACCCACCCCCGGAACCGCCGCGTAGACGGGGCAAAAGCTTGCTCATGTGTGTTGTTGAATTGCCGAAACTGGGGCCACGTTCAAGTTGATCAAAAATGGCTTGAAGCTCGGAACAGCGTGTGATGATAACACCCACGTCAATAACTTGAAGATCGAACAGCAATCGAAAATTGTTGAGATCGCGATCGTAGAATGGGTCTTTGTTGTTCCATTCAACTTCGAGGGCTACCCGTCCCTTGAAACAATCGACACTGTGGGTCGGCGATTCGCGATGTTCGCCATCGACCACGATGGCGGTGGCAAATTTCTTCTCAACCCAATGTGCATCTTTGAGCGGACGTTCGAGCCGTTCGACAATTGTTGAACGGCGACCCCCAGCTTTCAGAATTTCACTACGATGCAGGCGAAAGGAGCGAAGCGCCGCCTGAATGTCGATCCATTCGTTGGGGCAAGCCGTCTGCAACACCCCAACAGCATTTCGCCACTCGTGAACCTCGTAAAGATCCCCGATGTCAGGTGGGACTAGATGGTCGGTTGTCACTCTGCAGCCACACTCATTGCGCTGTTGTAGCCGTAGGTCGCCCAGTCAGGTGCGTAACTCTCATCAGCCTGATTTCCCCACACCGTCCAATCCTTGCGTTTGCCGCGACTGAACAATTCGATTCTGGGACCCCAGCTACAATCCTCGATGATCTGGTATTGCTCATCAGGCTTGCGGCTGTGTTCGCGCTTGCGGCTCTGGATCATGTTGACCTGGCTGCGGCCCGGACCAAGCGTCCGGGCGTTCTTGCCGCGCACTCCGAACAGCAGAAGTTCGGTAACATTGCGGAAATAGAACCCCACGCCGCGTCCATCTGATCCTCCGTCCTTGCGGACTTTGTGCCAGACAATGTTGGAGATATAGCGAAAGCCCCATGCCTCCATCACTTTCATACCTTCAGGCAGCAATGCGTTTGGAACCCATAGATAGAGGTGCGACGGATCATCGGCGATGTCTGCAACTGGCAGTTCGCAAATCGCATCAAGATCCATGGTACCATAGCGATTGAGGCGTTTATGTTCCGGTGCCACCTTGCCGGTTCGGTTCTGAAACTGCCAAGGTGGATCGGCAAGGATGGTCCCAAAGCGGGTCTGACCCGCCGTGGCCAATAGATCACGACCAGCCTCGCTCGTCACAGGATTGCTCGGAAATCTAGTCATTAAGTTCATTTCCAAACCCCTTGGCTTGACGCGAGAGTTCTTATTACGTTCTCTCGAACGCCGGTCAATCCAAGTTGGACGCTTTTGCCTCGGAACTGGACCTACTCCGCCGCCACCCCCGCAGCGCCGAACATATCCGGCTCCCCGGCCCCATCATCGCCAGCAACATCCGCGCTATCATTCGCGCCCTTGGCTTTGCGGCGTTCGTCGAAGCTCGACCACACGTCCTGCCAGTTCCCCCGCGTCGCGCCCTTCGAATACTCGGTCGCGCGGGTTTCGAAGAAGTTGGCGTGTTCCACTCCGTTGAGCAGCGGCGCGAGCCAGGGGAGGGGGTGGTCTTCGACCATGTAGATCGGCTTGAGGCCGAGCTGGCCGAGCCGCCAATCGGCGATATAGCGGATGTAGCGCTTGATCTCGGTCGGGCTCATGCCGGGGACCGGGCCGGCTTCGAAGGCCAGATCGATGAAGGCATCTTCCAGCCGCACGGTCTTCTGGCACATATCCATGATATCTTCGCGGACCGATTTGGTCAGGCAATCGCGCTCCGCGCAGAAGGCGTGAAACAGCTTGGTGATGCCTTCGCAGTGCAGGCTTTCATCGCGCACCGACCAGCTGACGATCTGGCCCATGCCCTTCATCTTGTTGAAGCGCGGGAAGTTCATCAGCATGGCGAAGCTGGCGAAGAGCTGCAGCCCTTCGGTGAAGCCGCCGAACATGGCGAGCGTGCGGGCGATATCCTCGTCGCTATCGACCCCGAAGGCTTGCAGGTAATCGTGCTTGTCGCGCATTTCCTGATATTCGAGGAACATGCCGTATTCGCTTTCGGGCATGCCAATGGTGTCGAGCAGGTGCGAATAGGCGGCGATGTGCACCGTCTCCATGTTGGAGAAGGCGGCGAGCATCATCTTGATCTCGGTCGGCTTGAACACGCGGCCGTACTTGTCGTGATAGCAATCCTGCACTTCGACATCGGCCTGGGTGAAGAAGCGGAAAATCTGGGTGAGCAGGTTGCGTTCATGCTCGGAGATCTTCTGCGCCCAATCGCGGCAGTCCTCACCCAGCGGCACTTCCTCTGGCATCCAGTGGATCTGCTGCTGGCGCTTCCAGAACTCGTAAGCCCAGGGATATTCGAACGGCTTGTAGGTCTTGCGGGCTTCGAGCAGGGGCATGGTTGGGGTATCCTAAAGGGTAAGGTCGAAATGGCGTTCGCGCAGAGGACGCAGAGATGCTTCGCCAGCGGCAAAGCCGCTCACAAGTTCAATGAGCCCGCGCAGAGCAAGGCTGGAGCGAACAAGAGGCTTGCGGCCAGGCATGTCTTCTCTGCGCTCTCTGCGGGCTCTGCGCGAACCAATCATTGGCACGCCAGGCATTCCTCATAGTCGGTCTGCGCGGGTTCCATCTGGTATTGCGCGGGCTCGGCGGTGTTGTCCGCCTCAACCCCGCCGGCGAAACCGGCGCGCTGGACCGACTTCGAGCGCAGGTAATAGAGCGACTTGATCCCCATTTCCCAGGCGCGGAAGTGGAGCTGCATCAGATCCCACTTCTCGACGTCGGCCGGGATATAGAGGTTCAGCGACTGCGCCTGGTCGATATAGGGCGTCCGGTCCGCCGCGAATTCGAGCAGCCAGCGCTGATCGATCTCGAAGCTGGTCTTGTAGACCGCCTTCTCCTCCGGGCTGAGGAAATCGAGGTGCGCCACCGATCCGCCGCGTTCCAGGATCGAATTCCAGACGTTGGTCGAATCCTTGCTCTTCGAAGCGAGCAGCTTTTCGAGGTAGGGGTTCTTGACCACGAACGACCCAGACAGCGTCTTGTGGGTGTAGATGTTCGCCGGGATCGGCTCGATGCAGGCGCTGGTCCCGCCGCAGATGATCGAAATCGACGCAGTCGGCGCGATTGCCATCTTGCAGCTGAAGCGCTGCATCACGCCCATGTCAGCGGCATCGGGGCAAGCGCCGCGTTCTTGCGCGAGCAGCAGCGAAGCTTCATCGGCCTTGGCGGCGATGTGCTTGAACATCTTCAGGTTGAGCGCCTTGGCCATCGCGCTTTCAAAAGCGACGCCCTTCATCTGCAGGAACGAGTGGAAGCCCATCACGCCCATGCCGACCGAGCGTTCGCGCGCGGCCGAATACTTGGCCCGCGCCATCTCATCCGGCGCGCGGTCGATAT
>CAZVMC010000004.1:0-2893 GCA_964628635.1 uncultured Novosphingobium sp.
CAGCCGTTGCTGGCAGCAGCGAGCCGACCGAGCTGGGCCAGATCCAGATCGCCAGTTTCGCCAATCCGGCGGGCCTGCAAGCGCTGGGCGACAACTTTCTGGTCGAAACTGCCGCCAGCGGCGCGGCGCAGACCGGCGCTGGCGGCGAGGCCGGACGCGGCAATGTGCGGCAGGGAATGCTCGAGGCTTCGAACGTCAACGTTGTCGAGGAACTGGTCGACATGATCGAGACTCAGCGCGCCTACGAAGTGAACTCCAAGCTGATAAGCGCGGTCGATGAGATGCTGCGCAATGCCAACCAGACGCTGTGAGGGTTGAGATGAAGAAATCGAATTGGAACGCTGGCTCACTCCCCTCCCGCTTGCGAGAGGGGTCGGGGGAGGGGTTGTTTCCCCTCCGCGACTTCCACAAGCCCTCCCCTAACCCCTCCCGCGAGCGGGAGGGGGACTGGTTGCGTTTGCCTGCATGGCTCTGTGCTGTTGCGGCAGTCTCCGCCTGTTCCACCCCCCAAGCACCTGCGGGCTTCGCCGCCACCCTTCCCGTGCCGCCGCCGGCAGCCAAGCCCGCCGATGGCGCAATTTTCAGCGCTGCTGCGGGCTATGCCCCGCTCCACGACGGCCGCCGTGCCCGCGCGGTGGGGGATGTTCTGACCATCGTGCTGCTCGAAAGCACCAGCACCAACAAGGGCGCTTCGGCCGATACCAAGCGCGGCGGCAGCGCCAGCATCACCCCGCCCAGCGCCGGTCCGCTCAGCTTTCTCGATCCCGAAGCGCTTAAACTCGGCAGCGGCGCGTCGTTCAGCGGTACGGGCAGCGCCGCGCAGACTTCGAGTCTGACTGGCGCGATCTCGGTCACCATTGTCGAAGTGCGGCCCAATGGCACCGCGCTTGTTCGCGGAGAAAAGCGCATGCTGCTGAGCCAGGGCCAGGAATGGATCCAGTTCGCGGGGATCGTGCGGCTGGCCGATGTCGATGCGGACAACCGGGTCGCCTCTTCGCGCGTCGCCGATGCCAGGATCGAATATGCCGGCAACGGTGCGATCCAGCGCGCCAGCCGCCCAGGCTGGTTCGCGCGGTTTTTCGATGCGGTGAGCCCGTTTTGATGCCGCGAATTTCCCCTTCGGTGTGCGACCGGGGCGCCCCCCTTCCGCTTGCGGGAGGGGGGATGCTGCGGCTCATTCTGGCGGTGCTGTTCGCTGCACTGCTGCTGCCCTCGCCCGCCCAGGCGGATCGCCTGCGCGATCTCGGCACGTTTCAAGGCGTGCGCTCAAACCAGCTCACTGGCTACGGCATTGTCGTCGGCCTCAACGGCACCGGCGATGACAGCCTCGAGTATCTGACCCAGGCCATGCGCGGTGTTTCTGGCCGTGTTGGCGTGCAACTGCCGCCCGGCGTAAACCCCGCGCTCAAGAACGCCGCTGCGGTGATCATCACCGCAGACCTGCCCGCTTTCGCCAAACCGGGGCAGCGCATCGACGTAACTGTCTCCGCAATCGGCAAGGCCAAGTCCTTGCGCGGCGGGGCGCTGGTGCTGACTCCGCTCTACGGCGCGGACGGTCAGATCTATGCCATGGCGCAAGGGAACCTCGCGGTCGGCGGCCTCGGCATTTCGGGCGCCGACGGATCAAAGCTGACCGTCAACGTACCGACTGTGGGCCGGATCGCCGATGGTGCTTCGGTTGAGCGTACAGTCGCCACAGGGTTCGAAGGCGGCGAGGTGCTGCGCTGGAACCTGTTTCAGAGCGATTTCCAGACTGCCACGCGGGTGCGCGACGCAATCAACGCCAAGTGGCCCGACAGCGCGACTTTGGAAGACGGGGTAACCCTCGCGTTGCGCTTGCCGCTCGACACCAATGCGCGCGCCAGCCGGATGGCGGCGATCGAAATGCTCGATGTCAGCCCGGCTGAGGCTCCGGCCCGGGTGATCGTCAACTCGCGCACCGGCACCGTGGTGATCAGCTCTGCCGTGCGCCTTGCCCCGGCGGCGATCAGCCACGGCAAGCTGGTAGTGCGGATCGAGGAGAACCCGACGGTCAGCCAACCGCAGCCATTCAGCCGAGGTCGCACCGCGGTGCAGGAGGATTCGACGCTCACCGCCGAGGAGGAAAGCCGCGCAGTCGCGCTGTTCAAGCCGGGCGCTTCGCTCGCCCAGCTGGTCGACGCGCTCAACCTGCTGGGCGTAACCCCATCGGACCTCGTCGCGATTCTCGAAGCGCTCAAACAGGCCGGCTCGCTCAAAGCCGAGATGGTGGTGATATGATCAACGCTCTGTCCGCCCTCCCCGCGACGCAAGGCAGCGATCGCACGCGACTGGCCGAAGTGGCCAAGGGGTTTGAGGCGATCTTCCTGCGCCAGATGCTGGCCGCCGCGCGCAAGGCCGATTTCGGCGAACCGCTGCTGGGCGGTCAGGGGATGGAAACGTTCCGGCAGATGCAGGACGACCGCTTTGCAGAGATCGCATCGCAGAGCGGGACCTTTGGGTTGGCCAAACAAATTGAGGCGCAACTGGCGCGGTTCGTTTCCCCCTCCCGCTTGCGGGAGGGGCTAGGGGAGGGTCTGTTGGATTCGGGCGCGCAACAGGCCCTCCCCCAACCCCTCCCGCGAGCGGGAGGGGAGTGACCCATGGCCTCCGATCTCCTTTCGATTGCCCGCAGCGGAGCGCAGGTGGCGCGGATCGCGCTGGAAGTGACCGCGCAGAACATCGCCAATGCGGGAAGCACCGGCTATGTCCGCCGCTCGGTCGCGCTCAGCGAAGTGGCGGGAGCGGGAAGCTTCGGGCGGACCAACGATCTCTCGCTCTCGGGCGCACGGCTGGAACGGCTGGTGCGCAACGCAGACATGTTCCGCCAGGCCGAAGTGCGCCGCACCGGCAGCGACGCCGCGCGCGCCGGGGC
>CAZVMC010000004.1:2993-49705 GCA_964628635.1 uncultured Novosphingobium sp.
CGCGCGGGGGAGAACACCAGCGATCAATCGGCGCTGCTCGACCAGCGCGACAACCTGCTCGAACGGCTCAGCCAGTTCGCCGATGTTTCAACCACTTTCGCCGCCGATCAGACCGTCGCCGTGCGGCTTGGCGGCAATGGTGGCCCGCTGCTCGTCAGCGGCGGCACCACCCAGGCATTTGCGATGACCACCGCGGCGAATGGGACGATCGGCTTCACCCTGGGCGGCGGGCTGGTGACGCTTTCGGCGGGCTCGCTGACCGGGCGCGCGCAGGCCTTGCAGACCTCAGCGTCCACCCGGCAGTCGCTCGACACCTTGGCCGACAATCTCAGTACGGCGGTGAATGCCGTGCAGACGGCCGGGGTCGCACTTGATGGCAGCGCCGGGCAGCCGCTGTTTTCCGGCGCGGGCGCAGCAGGGATTACCCTTGCCCTCACCACCGGCGCGCAGCTCGCCTCCGCGCCCGCCGGCGCCGGTCCGGGCAGCCGCGATCCCGCCAACCTCGATGCGCTGCGCACCGCGCTGGCCACCGCCGACATCGCGGGCGGGGTCAACGGACTGCTGTTCACCGTCTCCAGCACCGTCGCCGGGCGCCGCACGACACTGGAAGCCATCGATACCATCGCTGCTTCGGCGCGGATCTCGCTCGATACGCAATCCGGGGTCGATCTGGATGCCGAGGCGGCCAACCTGGTGCGCTTTCAGCAGGCGTTTCAGGCCAACGGAAAGGCGATGCAGGTCGCCGCGACCTTGTTCGACACACTTCTGGGGATCGGCCGATGACTTTTGTCAGCACCAGCGCTTTCTACGAACGCTCAACCCAGACCCTGTCCGGTCTGCGCGCCCGGGCCGAGCGGCTGCAAGGCTCGATCGGCAGCGGCGAACGGCTGGCGCGTTCTTCCGACGATCCGGTAGCGGCATCGCGGCTGCGCTCGCTGATGCGCGCGGAGAGCTTTTCCAGTATCGACATGGCCAACGCCAACCTCGCCAGCGCCGACCTGCAACTGGCCGACGGCGCGCTTAGCGACTTCGCCGCTTTCACCATCCGCGCGCAGGAGCTTGCGACCCAGGCCGCCAATGGCACGCTCAGCGCCAGCCAGCGCGCCGCGCTGGGGCAGGAACTGGCACTGATCCACACCAACCTGTTCGCGCTGTCCAATACGCGCAACGCAGCCGGCCAATCGCTGTTCGGCGGCGAGGCGAGCGGCGCGGCCTATGTGCTCGATGCCAGCGGCAACGCGGTCTACGCCGGAACCGCTAGCGCCGGGGAGCTATCGCTGGGCGAAGGGCTCAGCGTCGGGCGCGGGATCACCGGGCCGGAGTTTCTGGGCTTCACCCACAATGGCAGCCCCACCGATCTGTTGGCCACGATCAAGAACCTCGCCGCCGCGCTGCAGGGCGGCGCGCCCGATCCGGCACAGGCAGCGCGCGATGCGCTGGGGGCGCTCGATGCCGGACTCGATCAGGTCAGCACCGGGCAGACGCTGATCGGCGTCCGGCTCGCCTGGATCGACCTCACCACCGAGCGCCGCACCGACCTCTCCGAACTGCGCGCCAGCGAGCAGGCCGAGATCGGCGGCACCGACCTCGCCGCTACCATCTCGCGCCTGCAGGAAACGATGACCGTGCTGGAGGCGAGCCAAGCCAGCTTTGCCCGGCTGGCCTCGCTCAGCCTGTTCGACGTGATCCGCTAATCCGCACCTGAAGGGGTATCCGCATGTACGCCGCAATCGGCATTGTCATCTTGATCGTCATGGTCTTCGGCGGCTTCGCGCTGACCGGCGGGGCGCTTGGTCCTGTGCTGCACGCGCTGCCGCACGAAATGCTGATCATCGGCGGCGCAGCGGTCGGCGCGCTGGTGACGGGCAATTCGCTCCACGGTTTGAAAGCGATCGGCGGAGCTTTCGGCAAGGTCTTCAAAGGGCCGAAACACACCAAGCAGGATCACATCGACGTGGTGGTGCTAACGACGCGGCTGATGAAACTGCTCAAGACCGAAGGCCCGGTTGCACTGGAGAGCCATGTTACCGATCCGGCCAACTCTGCGCTTTTCGCCGAGTTTCCGCGCCTCCTCGCCAACAAGCCGCTGATCGCGCTGATCGCCGATACGCTGACGCTGATCGTGGTCTCCTCGGGCACGCTGGAGGTCCATGCGGTCGAGGAGGTGATGGACAACGCACTGAAGACGCATTTCCACGAGCTCCACGAACCACAGCACGCGCTGCAAGGACTTGCCGATGCACTCCCCGCGCTGGGGATCGTCGCGGCGGTGCTGGGCGTGGTCAAGACCATGGGCTCGATCGACAAGCCGCCCTCGGTGCTGGGAGGAATGATCGGCTCGGCGCTGGTCGGGACCTTTCTGGGCGTGCTGCTGGCCTATGGTATGGTCGCGCCGATGGCCGGACGCTTGAAGCAGATCATCGAGGCGGACGAGCAGATCTTCCACGCGGTCAAGCAGGTGATCATTGCCTCGCTGCACGGTTGGCCGCAGCCGCTGGTGGTGGAAAGCGCGCGCTCAGGTCTCGGCCACGATTTCCGCCCGGGGCTGAGCGAGTTGCTCGACGCATTGCGGGGGCGGTGATGTTGGAAATGAATCACGCAGAGACGCAGAGACGCAGAGCGAGGAATCATCGCGCGAAGACGCAAAGACGCGAAGGCGTTGTTACGGCGGCGGAGCCGCTTTCCTTTCAATGGTCGATTCCGACCCAAGGTCTGCGAAGGGCAAGAATGCCTGCGGCGCACCACGACCTCTTTGCGTCTTCGCGTCTTCGCGCGAACTATCCCGATTTCCACTCTGCGACTCTGCGTCTCTGCGTGAACAAAATCAGCGCAACCGCGCGGGGCTGTTGATCCATGCCGCCGCCCAAAAAAGGCAGCAATCTGCCGCCGCCGGTGATCGTCAAGAAAATCACCGTGGTTGCCGCCGGGCATCACGGCGGGGCGTGGAAGGTGGCCTATGCGGACTTCGTCACCGCGATGATGGCCTTCTTCCTGCTGCTGTGGCTGCTCGGCGCGACGACCGAGAAGCAACGCAAGGGGATCGCCGATTATTTCACCCCCACACTGGTCAAGGTGAAAGAAGGCGCGGCCGGGGCCAATGGACTGCTAGGCGGATCATCGCTGACCGATGTCGACGATTACCCCAACCGGCAAGGCCAGACCGGCAACCGCACGCTGACGATCCCGCGCGATGCCACCGGCGGCCCGCGCGAGGGGACCGAAAAGGTCCGCCGCATGCGCGACAAGCTCGCCGCCAAGCTCGAGCAAAACGAACGCCTGCGCCGTCTCGCCCGGCAAGTGCGGATGATCGAAACCGCCGAAGGTGTGCGTATAGATCTGGTTGACGATGCCAACTTCGCGATGTTCCGGCTGGGCACCACGTTGCTCACGCCCGAAGCGGTCGATCTGCTCAAGGCGATCGCGAGCACTGTCGGCCCCGAAGCCGGCGGGCTGACGATCCGCGGCCACACCGATGGCTTGCCTTATCGTCCGGGCATGGGCGCAAACAACTGGTCGCTCAGCGCCGGCCGCGCCGAAGCAACCCGGCAGGCGCTGATCCGCGACGGCATCGCAGATACCCGCTTTCGGCGCATCGAAGGCGTGGCGGACCGCGAGCTGCTGATCGAGGGCAAACCCGAAGACCCGCGCAACCGGCGAATTTCGATTTTGCTCCTTCGTTAGCAACAATCAACCCACCTCCGTTCGTGTCGAGCGAAGTCGAGACACCCGTGCGCGGCATCTCGACTTCGCTCGATGCGAACGGGGTTGGTTTTGATTGGAAACCCTTTCCGAATTGACCTTCGCGTGCCAAAGCCTCCCGCAAAAGCAGGGAGACAGCAGTGCACTACGATGAAGTCGTTCTCGGCCGCCGTTCGATCCGGGGCTATCTGGATAAGCCTGTGCCGCGCGAACTGATCGAGGAAGTGCTCAGCCTGGCGATGCGCAGTCCGTCGTCGATGAACACCCAGCCCTGGCATTTCCACGTGATCACCGGCGAACCGCTCGCGCGGATCAAGGCCGGGAATACCGAACGGATCCTGGCGGGTGAGCCGGACAGCCGCGAATTTCGCAAAGGCCACCCCTTCACCGGCGTCCATCGCGAGCGGCAGATCGGTGTGGCCAAGCAGCTCTTCGCCGCGCAGGGCATCGCCCGCGACGATGCGGCGGCGCGGCAGGACTGGGTATTGCGCGGTTTCCGCCAGTTCGATGCCCCGGTTTGCGTGATCGTCAGCTATGATCGTGAGCTGGCCGATGCCGATGACAGTGCCTTCGATTGCGGCGCTGTTACTACGGCGCTGGTCAATGCCGCCTGGTCACGCGGACTGGGCTGCGTGATCAACAGCCAGGGGATCATGCAATCGCCCGTGGTGCGCGAGCATGCGGGAATTCCGGACGATCAGGTGATCATGAAAGCCGTGGCGCTCGGCTGGCCGGATGAGAGCTTTCCGGCGAATGCGGTGGTTTCGGAGCGGAAGAGCGTGGCTGAGGCGGCACGGTTTGTGGGGTTCGCCTGACCCTTCCTCCCCTCCTCCCCTTCAGGGGAGGGGACCCACGGAGTGGGGGAGGGGCTCGCGCGGGTACTCGTGACCTTGCGTCAAGACGTCGCACTGACCCGCCGCCTGGCCGCCCCTCACCTTCCGGAGTACTTGCGCGAGCCCTTCCACCAGCTGCGCTGGTCCCCCTTCCCTAAAGGGAAGGATTTATCCACTCTCCCCTAGCCCCGCGCCGCCGGCTCTCGCCACGCCGCCAGATCGCGCGCCATCCATGATTGGCGGAAACCCTTGCCGCGCAGCATCCGCTTGAAATCGGCGGCATTGTCGAAGTGCTGCAACTGGCGGTGGTAGTAGTTGACGTATTCCAGCGCGGCGAGGACCGCGCAGACTGTCGCCGCGACCCGATCGGCCAGGCCCACAGTCGCCGTTGGCACCAGCCAGCCAAATGCAGCAGCGGCGCAGCCAGCCAGTGTCAGCGCAAGTGACGGGTATTGCCATGCCGCGATGGGCCGCAGAATCCGGTTCGCATCGACCGGCTCGCCCCTCAACTGGCGAACTTTGAAGCGCCAATAGATCGCGCCAATACCCAGCAGGACCATTACTGCAGCCAACGGCACTAATGTAATCCAGCCGATCTGCGCCTCGGTCAGCACAAATGCCATAACGGGGATCGTCAGAATGTTGGCGGCTTCCATCCTCCAATAGGGCTCCAACCGTCCGATCAGCGCAGCACGGCTTTTGTTGGCCTGTGCCACGCCTCAATCCACCCAGCCGCGGCTGCGTTCGACCGCCTTATCCCACCGGGCATTCAGCGCCGCGCGCCGCTCCTCGGCCATTTCGGGCAGCCAGCGCTTGTCCTCGCCCCAGTTGGCGCGGATATCGTCGGTCGAGCGCCAAAAACCGACCGCCAGTCCGGCCGCATAGGCCGCGCCGAGCGCGGTGGTTTCGATCACCTTGGGCCGCACCACCGGCACGCCGAGCAGGTCGGCCTGAAATTGCATCAGCAATTCGTTGACCACCATCCCGCCATCAGTGCGCAATTCCGCAAGCGGCACGCCCGAATCGCGCGCCATGGCATCAATCACTTCGCGGACCTGAAAGGCCACGGCTTCCAGCGCAGCCCGCGCGAAATGGCCTTTGTTCGCAAACCGGGTAAGCCCAGCGACCACGCCGCGCGCCTTGTCGTCCCAATGCGGCGCGTAGAGTCCAGAGAAAGCTGGGACGATGTAAACGTCGCCGTTGTCGTCCACCGTACGCGCCAAAGCCTCAATTTCGGCGGCATCGGCGATCAGATTCAGATTGTCGCGCAGCCATTGCACCAAGGCTCCGGCGATCGAGATCGAGCCTTCGAGTGCATAGACCGCCGGGGCCTCGCCCAGCTTGTAACCCAGCGTGGTCAGCAGGCCCTGGTTTGAATGAAACGGCGTCTCCCCGGTGTTCATCAGCAGGAAGCAGCCGGTGCCATAGGTGTTCTTGGCCTCCCCCGGCGCGAGGCAGGCCTGCCCGAACAGAGCCGCCTGCTGGTCCCCTAGAATTCCCGCCAGCGGCACGCCCTCGAGCACTCCGGTGCAAGTGCCATAGGCCTCGCTCGACGATGCGATGCGCGGCAGGCAGGCGCGCGGAATATCGAACAGCTGCAGGATCGCATCGTCCCATTCCAATGTCGCCAGATCCATCAGCTGGGTGCGCGAGGCATTGGTAACGTCGGTCACATGACGGCCGGTCAGATGCCAGGCTAGCCAGGTATCGACCGTGCCGAACAGCAGCTCGCCCGCCTCGGCCCGCGCCCGCGCGCCGGGGACGGTATCGAGCAACCACTTGAGCTTGAGCCCTGAGAAATAGGTTGCCAGCGGTAGCCCGGTTGTGGCGCGCAGCCGGTCCTGCCCGCCTTGGGCGGCAAAGTGCGCGACGAGCTGATCGGTGCGGGTATCCATCCAGACCAGCGCGTTGTGCACAGGCTGGCCACTCGCCTTGTCCCACAGCACGGTGGTTTCGCGCTGGTTGGTGATCCCGACGGCCGCGAGATCAGCCGGGGTCAGCCCCGCCTTGGCCAGAGCGCCAGAGATTACCGCCGACGTGTTCGCCCAGATCTCCGTCGGATCGTGCTCAACCCAGCCCGGTTGCGGCATGATCTGCGCATGTTCGCGCTGGTCGGTCGCGACAATCCCGCCGCCGTGATCGAACACGATGAACCGCGTGCTGGTCGTACCCTGATCGATCGCACCGATATAGCCTGGCATTGCCGCTCCCCGCTTGTTGCGCTTCGATTATGGCGCGGCGGGTTGAAGCGCAACTGCACAGATTCAGGGTTTTGCGCAGTAAGCCAGATTATCCTCGCCTTGAGGCGAGGTGGCAGCGCGAAGTGCTGACGGAGTGGTGAGAACATAGCGCGCGGTAGCGCGCTGGCTGCTGCCGCAGCCAATGCTTGCACCACTCCACCGCCCATGGGCGGTCTCCTCGCCTCGAGGCGAGGATCCGTTGCAGGTTTTCCAGTGCTTCTGCTAGAACCGCCGTCCACGGAAGGTCACGATATCGTCGCGATCGCCCGGCGTGCCAAGCACCGGCGCGGGGTCGATCCGCGCGGGGCGGCTTGGGGCTTCGGGAGCAATCGCCGGACCGTAGTCGGCTTCAGCCTTGTTGGGATAAATGAACCCATAGACCGGATTGACCCGGAGCCCCAGCGAGCGCGTGGGCGAATGCCAGACCCGAACCGCGCTCCAATCGCCGGCGGCTGAAACATCAACCGCCAGCACGCCGCGCTCGATCCCACCCCGATAGGACCAGTTGGCGTGATCAAGCAGCACTTCGCGCGCGTTCAGGATGCGGCTGACGACTGCGACGTGGCCCAGCGGCATCGCCCGGGTGCCGGCGAAGGCCATCACTGCCCCCGCGCGCGGGCGCTTGCCGCGGGCGTAAGTTCCGGCGGCCTGACCCCACCAGGTCTTGGCATTGCCGTAAATCGCAATTCCCGACAGGCTGCGCGCAAACGGCACACATTGTAGCACCGCCGCGTCGACCGGACTTGCCGCGAACACCGAGACCGAAACCAGCAGCGCCGCAGCGCCGCGAAATGCTGTCCAACCCATCGCGTAGCCCCCGCAACGGTGGTTGTCGTTAACCACAGGTCGAATTGAGCAGGGCAGTTTGGGCGCGCCTAGAGGCAAGCGACGAAGTGAGCGCTGGGCGCGTTAAAGTATTGAATTATCGATTTTTCTGTCCAATATTGGGACAGTTTCGGGCAAACCGTGAATTCCGCCAGTGCGGCGTGATTGGCGCGGTTATGGTTAACGGCGAATCACCTACCGGGAATCAAATTGGCCCGGCGGTCATGGGCAACCGCCGGGCCGTGCCTGGAAGGGACAGGCAACTGAAGTTTGGGTTTACCGCAGCAGCGACAGTACGTTCTGCTGGCTCTGGTTGGCCTGGGCGATCATCGCGGTCGAAGCCTGCGAGAGGATCTGGGCCTTGGCCATCGCGGTGGTTTCCGCCGAATAGTCGGCATCTTCGATCCGCGAGCGGGCGTCCGACAGGTTGGTGACGTTGCTGGTCAGGTTGTTGACCACCGATTCAAGACGGTTCTGACCAGCACCCAGACCGGCGCGTGCGCTCGAAATCGTGTCAAGTTCGGTGTCGAGCGTCGTGGTGAGTGCGTTGGCTGCAGCAGCAGTCGACACGTCGTAAGAACCCGGCGCACCGCCGCTGGCGGCCAGCGCGGTCAGATCGGCCATTTGGAGATCAACCTGATCGGCGGCATTCGCACCGGTCTGCACCGTGACGGTCGCGGTCGTGCCGTCGAACAGCACCACGCCGTTGAATTTGGTGTTGGTGATGACCTGATCGATCTGCGCGGTCAGCTCGTCAACTTCGGTCTGCATGTAGGTGCGGTCAGTGGCGTCCTGATAGGTGCCCGAAGCCGACTGGACCGCCAGTTCACGAACGCGCTGGATCATGTTGGTGACTTCGCTCAGCGCACCTTCCGCGGTCTGCGCAAGGCTGATGCCGTCGTTGGCGTTGCGGATGCCCTGGCTCATGCCGCGGACCGAAGCGGTCATGCTGGTGGCAATGGCCATGCCGGCCGCGTCGTCCTTGGCGCTGTTGATGCGCTTGCCGGTCGAGAGGCGTTCCATAGCGGTGCCAAGCATCTTGTTGGCCGTGTTCGAGGCGTTGGCGGCCTTGATGGCGCCGATGTTGGTGTTGATAACAGACATAGATAACTCCCGTGGATAGTCCCGAGGTGCGAGCCGATCCGGACCATCCGCAGCGGCTGCCGAGGCTTAGAGCGACCGAAGGCCGACGAAGTTAAGCTGGCCGATCGCGAAAAAGTGCGGGTTAGGTAGTTAACCGGACGGGTCCATTTCCGCAGCGTTACCCATCCCTCACGCAAAAGACTCCCGTGAACGATGGTTAACGGGGGTTCCGATGAAGGGTCTGAACTGCGGCGAAAAAGCACTCAAGCTGCACGGCGCGCTGATCGGGCGGGCACAGGCAGTGCTGGGAATCCAACCCGGCTTTGCCGGCATGGTCCGCGCCGAGGGCGATCCCATCCCACCGGGACGCGGTGCCTGTGTGACACTGGCGCGCGGCGATCATCCCGCCTTGGAGCGCGAGGATGGAGGGCGCTCGGTCCTGACCTACCGCGATCCGACCAGCGAGACCGCGCTTGCCGCGCTGCTCGCCGCGCTGACCCCGACCGGAATGCCGATCGCGGCCGATCCCGAAAGCCTCGCCGTGCTGGCCCTGGCCGAGCGGCTTGCCGCGAGCGAGATCCCGGTGCTGATTGGGGGCCCAACGGGGACCGGCAAGGAAGTGCTCAGCCGCTTCATCCACGCCCGCAGCGCGCGTGCAGGTGGCCCATTTGTGGCAGTCAACTGCGCCGCCATGCCTGAGGCGATGCTTGAGGCGCTGCTGTTCGGCCACAAGAAGGGCGCCTTCACCGGCGCGACCGAGGCCAGCGAAGGCTTCTTCCGCGCGGCCGACGGCGGCACGCTGCTGCTCGATGAGATCGCCGAGCTGCCACTAGGCCTCCAAGCCAAACTGCTGCGCGCTCTGCAAGAGGGCGAGGTGGTGCCGATTGGCTCCACCAAGCCAATCCCCGTGAACGTGCGGATCATCGCCGCCGCCAACCGTGACCTCCCAGCCGAGGTCGCCGAAGGCCGGTTCCGCGCCGACCTGTTTTACCGGCTGAACGTGTTCCCCCTCGCGCTGCAACCGCTGCGCGAGCGATCTGAGGATATCGCCCCGCTGGCAATGGCGATGATCCTGCGGCATGCACCGAAGCACCGCGCCCTGCCCTGGCTCAGCAATGCCGCGCTCGCCGCGCTCAAGTTGCACACCTGGCCCGGCAATGTTCGCGAGTTGGAAAACGTCATTCGCCGTGCACTGTTGATGAGCGACGGCGCGGCGCGGATCGAACCGGCGCACATCGTCTTCGACCGGGTGGCCCGTTTGCATGATAGCGTCGAAGCCATCGGGGAAGCCACACCGAGGCTCGCCAATATCGTTCAGCGTTCGGAAGCGCAGGCGATTTACGAAACGCTTGATGCCTGCGGCGGCAACCGCATCGCGGCGGCGCGGCAGCTTGGTATATCCGAGCGGACCCTGCGCTACCGGCTTGCCTCGTTCCGTGATGCCGGGCTGGCCGTGGCCGGAGCGCGGCGATGAACCCGGTCGGCGGCCTTGGCAGCGCGGGCAGCGTCCAGCAGATTCTGGCGCTACGCCAGCAGCTGGTCGAACGCAGCGAGCTGCTCCAGCAACTCCAGGCGGCCAAAGCTCCGGCTAGTGCCGAACCGCAACAACCCGGCTTTGGCGATGCGCTGCAGTCCGCGCTCGCAAGCGTGCAGGCCAAGCAGTCCGAGAGTGAGGCGATGACCACCGGCTTCCAGACCGGTGAGGTTACTGACATCGCCAAGGTCATGCTCGCCCGGCAAGAGGCGGGGATCGCCTTCGAAGCCACGCTGCAGGTCCGCAACAAGCTGCTCTCGGCTTATCAAGACATCATGCGGATGGGGGTCTGATAAATGGCCGACCTCGTCCCCGCCACCCCCCCCGCCCCGCTCGCCGATCCGCTTGGGCGGCTGCGCGCCTTCAGCGGACAACCGGCATTGCGAAAGGCTTTGCCTTGGTTCGGCGGACTGGCCGCGCTGGGCGGAGTTGCGCTGGTGTGGAGCCTGGTCTCCGCCGCGCCCCAGCGCACGCTCTACACCGAGCTTTCGGACAGCGAGCGCGCCGGGGTGGTCGCCGCGCTTGAAAAGGCGGCGATCGGTTACACCATCGATAACGCAACCGGCGCGCTGACCGTGGCCGAAGACGATCTCTACCGCGCCCGCATGCTGGTTGCCGCCGATGGCGCGCTGGCGACGCCCGAAGCGGGGGCCGCCTCGCTCGATAGCTTGCCGTTGGGCGCCAGCCGCACGCTGGAAGGCGAGCGGCTCAAATCCGCGCGCGAGCATGAATTGCAGCTGACGATCATGGAGATTGACGGGGTTGAAGCCGTGCGGGTGCATCTGGCCGAGGCCAGCAAGTCGGTCTTCGTGCGCGAGGATACCCCGCCCACCGCCTCGGTGATGGTGCGGATGGCGCGCGGGCGGCAGCTGGGTGCCAGCCAGGTGGCGGCCGTGGTCAATCTTGTCGCCGGATCGGTGCCGGGACTCAGCCCGGACTCGGTACGCGTGGTCGATCAGCACGGGCGGCTGCTCTCCGATCCCGATAGCAACGATCACGACCGGCTCGAGCTGCAGGCGCGGATGGAAGAGAAGCTGCGCGGGCAGCTTGATCAACTGCTCACGCCGATGCTGGGCGCGGGCAATTTCAGCAGTGAGATCCAGGTCGAGCTCGACATGGACGAGGTCACCTCGGCACGCGAATCTTATGACAAGGACGGTGTGGTCCGCAGCGAAAGCCAGCAGCAATCGACCACCACTGGCGTACCCGGCGCGATCGGCATTCCCGGCCAGCTATCGAACACCCCCACCCCTGCGGCGAGCGCTTCCCCTGGCCCGCCGCAGGGAACCCCCGCCCCCGGTGCCGGTGCCGCCCCTGTCAACGGCGAAAGCCAGACCACCCGCACCTATGAATTGGGCCGCGAAGTGGCCGTGTCGAACAGCGGCCCGGGCCGGCTCAAGCGGTTGTCGGTCGCGGTGGCGCTCAGCCAAGCCGGGATGAAGAAAGCCAAGGCCGCCGATGTCGAGCAGATCAAGCAACTGGTGAGCGCGGCGGTGGGCGCGAATGCCGAACGCGGCGATCAGGTTGCGGTGATGGTCCGCCCGTTTGAGCCGGTCGCGGTCGAAGCGCCCGCGTTTTACGAAACCGGCTGGTTCGCCATGGCGGTGCGCAGCGGGGTGGCGCTGCTGGCGGTGCTGCTGGTGCTGCTGCTGGGTGTGCGCCCGCTGATTGCGGCGCTGCGCCGGAAGGGTGAGGCTGCTCCCGCTGTCGAAGCAGCACCCAGCGAACTGCCCGCGCCGGATGCGCCCAGCGAACCGGGCGAAACCGACATGCTCGAACGCCAGATCGGTTTGGCCCAGCGGATTGCCGCCGAAAAGCCCGATGAGGCGGCGCAGGCGCTGCGTGCCATGCTGGCCAAGGAAGAGGCCGCCGCATGACCGTCGCCCTGACCCAGGCCGAGCGCGCTGCCGTGCTGGTGATGCTGCTTGACGAAAGCCACGCCGCCGGAATCCTCGCGCAGCTTGGCCCCGAGGAACTCAAGCGGCTGGGCGAAACGATGATCGCATTGGGCGAGATCGGACCCGAACTCATCACCCAATCGATCGGCCATTTTGTCCAGCACACCGAGCGACAGGGTATCTCTGCCGATGGCCGCTCGAACAAGGTTGAGGCCTTGTTCACGCAGGCCGTGGGGGAGGTGAAGGCAGATAACCTGATGCAGGCGATCCGCCCCGACAGCGCTGGTCCGGCGATTGAGCTGGCGCGCTGGCTTAGCGCCGAGGCGCTGATCCCGCTGGTGGCGGACGAGCACCCCCAAGCGCTTGCCTTGCTGCTGGTTCAGCTCGATCCCGAAGTCGCCGCCAAGGTCTTGCAAGCGCTGGCACCCAAGACCCAGACCGACGTGGTGCACCGCGTGGCGACACTCGGCCCGGTGCCGCAGGCAGCGTTGGCGATGCTCGAAGAACTGCTCGAACAGCGAATCGCCGCCCGACACGGCGCGGCCACGCTCAAACTGGGCGGCGCACGGGAGGCCGCCGATATCATCAACCAGGCCGGCAAGGCCGCTGAAAAGCGGATAATGCCCGAACTCACGCGGATCGACCGCCAGCTTGCGCGGTCGATCGAGAACGAGATGTTCAAGTTCGAACACCTGTTTGTGCTCGATGGCCAGCAGATGGGCACGCTGCTGCGTGAGATCGAAAGCGATGTGCTGATCGACGCGCTCAAAGGCATCGAAGAGGATCAGCGCGAAGTGTTCTTCCGCGCCATGTCGAGCCGCGCCGCCGACGGCGTGCGCGATGAAATCGCTTCGCGCGGGCGGCTCAAACTTGCGGAAGTGACCGAGGCCCAGCGCGCGATTGTCGCAATCGCCCGGCGCCTGGCGGCGGACGGCGCGATCCAGTTCGGCGCTGGCGGCGGCGAGGACGACTATGTCTGAGTGGCATGCGGCAGCGCTGGTTGCCAGCCGGGGCTTTGAACCCGACATGCGGTTTGCTGGTAACGCTCCTCCGCTGACCGCACCCGAACCTGACGATCCAGTCGCCGCTGCCCGCAGCGCGGGTTTCGCTGCCGGGTTCGCCGAAGCCAGCGCCGTTGCAGAGCAGCAGCTCGCAGAATTGCTCACCGCGCGCGAAGTAATCGAACTGGCGCTGGTACGCTGCAATGCGGAACTGGAAGAGCAGCTCCGCCAGCGGCTGCAAGCGACCGTCGAGGTGCTCTGCGGCGAAGTCTTCGTGCAGGCCGCGATTGATCCGGCGGCGCTGTCCGCCCGCGTTACCAAGGCCGCCGCCATGCTCGCCCGGGCGGATGATAAGGCCGTGTTGCGGCTCCACCCGGAAGACATTGCCGTTCTCGCAAGCTCCTTGCCTGGCGACTTGCCAGTCGCGCCCGATCCATCGCTCGCGCGCGGTGCGCTGCGGATCGAGGGTCAGCTCGGCGGAGTTGAAGACGGGCCCGAAGTCTGGCGGCGCGCGCTGGCCGAGGCGCTGGCGCAGTGTTGAACCAGTTAGCGGATTTCGCTTCCATACGCCCTACTTACGGCCCCCAACGTTACGGTCTGGTCACTGCCTGCGATGGCGGGCTGATCGAAGTCAGCGGTTTGCCAGTGCCGGTCGGCGCGCTGTGCCGGATCGAACAGCGCCGCGCGCCGCTGCATGCCGAAGCAATTGGCTTTCGCGGCGGGCGCACGCTGCTGATGCTGCTGGGCGATACCGTGATGCTTGAACCCGGCGCGCGCGTAGCGGCGGAGGGCCATCCGGGGATGCTGCCGGTCGGCCCGGCCTATCTTGGCCGTGCGGTCGATGGCAGCGGCACGCCAATCGATGGCGGTGCGCCGCTCCATGCGCGCGAGCTTTGGCCGGCGGGCGGCGTTCGTGCCGGAGCACTTGATCGCAGCCCGGTGCGCGAGCCTTTCGACACTGGCGTGCGCGCGCTCAACGCGCTCACCACGTTTGGAATCGGCCAGCGGATCGGGATCATGGCCGGATCGGGCGTGGGCAAATCGGTGCTGATCGACATGATCGCGCGCGAAGCCCGAGCCGAGGTGGTGGTCGTGGGGCTGATCGGCGAGCGCGCGCGCGAAGTTTCGGACTTTGTCGAACGCCACATGACCGGCGAGAAGCGCGCGCGCACCGCCGTGGTTGCCGTCCCCGCCGATCACGCCCCCAACCTGCGGCTGCGCGGTGCGATGCTCGCCACCAGCCTCGCCGAGAGCTTCCGCGCCGAAGGCAAGCGGGTGCTGCTGATCATGGACAGCTTGACCCGCGTGGCCCACGCCGCGCGCGAGATCGCACTGCTGCTGGGCGAGCCCGGCGCAGCGCGCGGCTATCCGCCGTCGGCACTTGCAATGATCACCAAGCTGGTCGAACGCGCAGGCAATTCAGCCGCGAGCGGCGGCGCGATCACCGGGCTTTACACGGTGCTGGCGGACGGCGATGCGCAGGACGATCCGGTGGTCGATACCGCGCGGGCGATCCTTGACGGGCACGTGGTGCTCAGCCGCGAACTGGCCCAGCGCGGTCAATATCCGGCGATCGATGTTGCCGCCTCGCTCAGCCGGGTGATGAGCGATGTTGTCGAACCCGGACACACCGCGCTGGCGCGTGAGTTCCGCGCGTTGTTCGCGGCCTACGAGGCCAACCGCGATCTGGTGCTGATGGGTGCCTACCGCGCGGGGGCAGACCCACAGCTCGATCGCGCCATCGCGATGCACGAAGCGCTTGGCGCGTTCCTGGGGCAGGATGCGGCCCAAGGTGTGAGCCTGCCGCAGTCGATCGCCGAGCTGCGGGCGGTGCTGGGCCATGACGGCTGACCGCCGCCGCGTGGCGCGGCTGAAGCGGCTCGAAAAGATGCGCGCGCTGGCCAAGGATCAGGCGGCGCAGGCCGCGGCAGAGGCTGAGCAGACGCTGGCCCGGCTCGGTACGCTCAGCAACCGCACCCGCGCACTGGCCGCCAGCTATGCCGGGCGGCAGGACCTGCGCGATGGCCTGGCTCTGGCGCAGGTCCAGCGCTTTGTGGCCGGACTGGCCGGGATCGACGCGGCAACCACCGCCGATAGCCAGCGCGCCGCAGCGCATGCCGACGCCCGCCAGCGCGAACTGGCCGAAGCCGAACGCCGCCGGGGCGTGGTCGAAGACCGGCTTGAGGCCGCAGCCCGGACCGCCAGAACGCGCGCTCGGCAGATCGCGCTGGGCGCGCGGCGCCGCGTCTGGCACGAGTCTTGAAGAGTGATCGGCACATGACCCACGCAGGGAACGCCGAGATGATCGAACTGCCCGTTCAGACTACCCTCCCCTCCACGCCGATTGCGCCGGAAACCGCTGGTTCCGGCGCGATCGGCGGAGCGGATTTCGCGGCGCAACTGGCGCAGCTGGCGGCGGGTGAGCCGAGCGAAGAAGGCGAATCTTTGCCGCCGTCCGGCAAGATCTTGCCGCCCGTCTACCGCCCTGCTGAACCTACTGCGAAAGTACCGGGCGACATCATAACCCCAAGCTTTGTGGTGCAGCCGGAAGATCCGGCCGAGGTTGAGCTCAAGGCCGAGCAGGTGCCTCCCACAACCACGCCGATCATGCGGCCTTTGGCGCGACTGAAGGAAATGCGGCCGACCTTGTCCGATCCGACGCAGGTCATTGCCCGGCCAGAGGCGCATTCGCTGCCCTCCGATGAAGCCCCTGCCGCCGAACTGCCGCCCGCTTCGGTTGTTGCTCAGCCGGCAATCGACTTCGTGATCATGCCATTGCCCGCTCCCGCATTGCCCAACAGTGGAGGAACGCAGCACTCGGCAGCAAGCGTTCCATCGCCCGCTCCTGGCGGACAGCTTGGCCAAGTGCGTCAAAGGATCGCCGCTTTGGCTCCGCGGCTGGCCGTGCTTGAAGTACCCGTTGCCCCGCAACCGCCGACAGCACCTGCACCACAAGTTTTGGCTACAACGATACCGGCAATAGCGGCGGCCCAAGGCAAGCCTGCGGAACCATCGAATACCCGCCGGTCCATAAAGCCGGTTTCAGAAAGCCTCGCCGTGTCCGCAACGGACAACCGCGCGGCGCAAGTTGTTTTGCCAGCCTCACGGCTCCAGCCAGCGGTTGAGGCCAACCCGCTCACGGCAACAGTTGGCGATCTGCGGGCAGTCACGCCAGTTCAACTCGCCGCACCATTCAGTCCGCCCATTTCCGATGCAGCCGCACCGCAAGACTTCGCCGCCTTGATTGACCGGATCGTCGCCGCGCGTGAAGCGAGCGGCGCGCCGGTGGCCGTGGCGGTCCGCCATGCGGAATTCGGCGCAGTGACGCTGCGGTTCGAGCAAGCTGATGGCACCCTCAGCGTCGCCGCCTCCAGCCCGGATCCGGACTTCGCCCGCGCCGCTGCAGCTGCGCTCCCACCCGACCGCCCGGCTATGGCTGACCAGGCACCGCGCGATGGGGGCAAGTCCACTCAGCATGGCGATGGTCAGGCTGATGCCCAAACCCAAACCAACACCTCCGGTCAGCCCCGCCACAGCGCAGCCGCACCGACCCGGTCTTCTGTCGATCACCCCAACAGCCAGTCCGCCACCGATCCCGAAGCCCGCGACAGCGGCATCTTCGCCTGACCCATTGAAGGAAGCACCAGACAATGAGTGACAAAGCCGAATCTGCCCCCAAGCCCAAGAAGGGCAAGGGCCTGCTCCTCAAACTCGGGATCGGCCTGGTGCTGGTCGGCGCTGGGGGCGGCGGCACTTTCGCCCTGGTCCAATCGGGCATGGTCGGCGGCGGCGAAGGCCACGCCAAGGAAAAGGACGTGCCCAAGCTGATCAAGAAGGGCGAGGAGGATCCCTATGCCCCAGCCACCGAGGCCAAGGAGGGCGAGGGTCCGGCCGAAGTCGAAGGCGAAGGCGGCAGCGAATACCGCACGAGCTACTATAACTTCACCGAGGACTTTACCTCAAACCTGCGCGATTCCGATGCGCTGGTGCAGATCAGCCTGGCCTGCTCGACCCGCCGCGATGGCCGGGTGCTGATGTGGATCAAGAAGCACGAACTGGCGATCCGCTCGGCCGTTCTGGTGGTGCTGGCCGATACGCCCGAAGAGGAGGTGATCCTGCCCGAAGGCAAGCAGCGACTGCAAAAGCGCATGACGGCCGCGATCAACCAGGTACTGACCCAGACCGAGGGCTTCGGCGGGGTCGATGCGGTCTATTTCAAAAGCTTCCTCGTCCAGTGAAGCCGCAGCGAACCTTTGTGGCCGAGCGACCGCTGGCGCAACATTGCCCGGAGCTGACCCAGCGCGGGCCGGACCCGGCGGCGCTGCTCGCGCAGTTCACTCGCGCCGCCCAGCGCAGCGGGGAAAGCTTTGCCAAGCTGATCGCGCCGCTCAATGGCGGCGCTGCGCCGGGCGCCACTGCCGAGGCACCGCGCGAGATCGGCGAGGCCGAACTGCGCCTGGAATGCGGCACGCTCTCGGCCAATTGCCTGTTCGCCCTGCCGCAGCCTGGCGTGACCATGCTGGCCTCGATTGAAGGCGCGGCGCTGCTGCGACTGAACGATCGGGCCTTCGGGGGGCGCGGCGAGCTGCCGGAAGTTATGCCCGCCGCCTTTCCGCTTTCCGCCGAACTGCTGATCGGCAAAGTCGAAGCCTATCTGGCCGAAGCGCTGGGCCGGGTGCTCGGCGCGCCGGAGCCGCTGCGCGCCTTGCGCCGCAACGCCAGTCTGGCCGAACTGGCACCCTATCCCGCCGGAGCGCGGTTGGCCGCCGTGCGTTGCCAGTTTGCCGATCAGGGCGATCTGCCCTGGACACTGACCCTTGCACTGCCGCTGCCTGCATTAAGCAAGGTCTTCGGTCGCGGCGATGTCGCCCCCGCCAACCCAGCCCCGCGCGCTGCCAACCCGGCCGCAGCGCCCTTTGCCGAGGTGCCCCTGCCTCTGACGGCGGTCCTGGTTGAGATGAAAGTACCGATGGCCGCCATCGCCGCGCTTGCACCCGGCGCGGTGCTGCCGGTTTCAGTCGCCCGCCAAGTCCCGTTGCGGATCGGCCAGCGCACCCTCGCGCGCGGCACGGTCGGCAATCAGGACGACCGCATCGCCCTGCAACTCACCTCCATTGCCTAAAACGGAACGCCAAACATGACCTTGCATACTCGCGGCTTTGACCTTTTGCAGGACGTTGACGTCCAGCTCTCGGTCGAACTGGGCCGCACCGACATGAAGCTGCGCGATGTCCTGGCGCTGGGCGAGGAAAGCGTCGTCATGCTCGACCGGCTGACCGACGAACTGCTCGACGTGCTGGTCAACGGCAAGGCCATCGCCAAGGCTGAGATAGTCGCGCAAGATGGCCGCTTCGGCCTGCGGATCGTCGAGATGGCCGGCGAACGCGCCGCCCCTGCCGGGGAGGCCGCGGCGTGATCTGGTATGTTCTCAAACTGATGCTGCTGCTGCCGCTGATCGCGGGGCTGATATGGGGCAGCCTCAAGCTCGCGCAGAAACTGCAGGCACGGATTGGCGTTGCACCGGGTGCCGCGCCAACGATCCGCATTGTCGAAACCACGATGCTCTCGCCCACGCTCAAGCTGGCGGTGATCGAGTTTCGCGGGCGCGAGATTTTGGTCTCGGCCTCGCGTCAGGGTTTGGTGCGACTGGCCGAAGCGCCGGCGCGGGAGGCGGGCGAATGAGCCTATCGATCCTCGCCCCCGCTGCTGCCGCCGTTCCCGGCGCGCTCGACCGGGCGTTCGGCGCGGTGAATGCCGGGGCCAGCGGCGGCGGCCTGTCGCTGTCGCTCCAGCTGTTGCTGATCATGGGGCTGCTGACGATCCTGCCAGCGCTGCTGCTGATGATGACCAGCTTCACGCGGATCCTGATCGTGCTCTCGATCATGCGTCAGGCGCTGGGCCTCCAGCAATCGCCGCCCAATCAGGTGCTGATTGGCTTGTCGCTGTTCCTTTCGCTGTTCGTCATGGCCCCCACGCTCGACAAGGTGAACGCGCAGGCGATTGCTCCCTATGCCGCAGGGACAATCAACGCTGAGCAGGCGATTGCCGAAGGCGGCAAGCAATTCCACGCCTTTATGCTGCGCCAAACCCGCGAAAAAGACCTCGCGCTGTTTGCCGAACTGGCCAAGGCGCCCAAATTTGCACGCGGCGAGGACGTGCCGTTTTCCATCCTGCTGCCGGCATTTGTCACCAGCGAGCTTAAGACCGCGTTCCAGATCGGCTTCATGCTGTTCCTGCCCTTTCTGGCGATCGATTTGGTGGTCAGTTCGGTGCTGATGAGCCTCGGCATGATGATGATGTCCCCCACTATCGTCTCGCTGCCGTTCAAGCTGCTGCTGTTCGTGCTGGTCGATGGCTGGGCGTTGCTGATGGGCAGCCTCGCGGCGAGTTTTGGCTAGGTGATCACACCCAAACCAACCCCCGTTCGCATCGAGCGAAGTCGAAATGCCGCGCGCTGTGTCTCGACTTCGCTCGACACGAACGGGCGTAACAGAGATGCAGCATGATGGATGATACCGCCAGCCTCCTCGCCCTTGCCGACCGGATGCTATGGGTCACCGCACTGGTTGCCGCGCCGGTGCTGATCGCCAGTTTGGTGGTGGGCCTTGTCGTCGGTGTGATCCAGGCTGCGACTTCGGTGAATGAGCAGACGCTGACCTTTGTGCCCAAGCTGGCCGTGGTCGCGCTGGTGCTGGTCGTGTTCGGCGCATCGATGATGGCGCTGCTGGGCGATTTCACCGAAGAGATCTTTGCGCAGATTGCTGGCCTCGGCCGATGATCGGGCTCGACTTCGGGTTCGGCGCGGTTGAGGCCGAGCTGTGGCGGTTGATTTTCGTTATGACGCGGATCGGTGCGGCGCTGCTGGCCGCACCCTTGTTCGGGGCGGGGACCGTGCCGGTGCAAGCGCGGGTGATCATCACCGCCGCAATCGCGGCCTTCGTATGCGCCTGGCATCCGGTGGCAGTGCCGCCCGCGCTGCTTTCGCTTTCGGGGATGTTGTTGGTCGCACAGGAAGTGCTGGTCGGGCTGGCGCTGGGCTTCACCCTGCAGATCGCCTTCGCCGCACCGATTATTGCCGCTGAAGTGATCGGCGGAGCGATGGGGCTATCGATCGCCAGCACCAGCGATCCGCTCACCGGTGCGCATTCGCCCGCACTGGGGCAATATTTCATGGTTGTGCTGGTGTTGGTGTTCTTGGGGCTCGGCGGGCATCTGACTTTCCTGCGGCTGGTGATCGAAAGCTACAACGCGCTGCCCCCCGGCGGCGGCTGGTTGGGTACCGAGCGGATCGCACTGGTCGTCAGCTTCGGCGGATCGATGCTGCTCGCCGCCGTAGCGATCGCCCTGCCGGTCACGCTGGTTCTGCTGGTGGTGCAAGTGGTCACCGGCGTGCTGAGCCGCTCCGCCCCGGCGCTCAACCTGTTTGCCTTGGGCCTGCCCGCCGGGGTGCTCGCGGGCCTTGCCGCATTGATCGCGGCCGCGCCGCTGGCAGTCGACCAGTTCGCCACGCTGAGCGAGCAAGGCCTTGAGCAGGCCGCGAGCCTGGTGAAATGAGCGAGAGCGGCGAGAAGAGCTTTGCCCCAACCGCCAAGCGCCAGCAGGAGGCCGCGCGCAAGGGCGATGTCCTGCGCTCGCGCGAGCTGGCGACGGCGGCGGCGATGCTAGCCGGTGCAGCCTGGCTCAAGTTCGCGGGGCCGTGGTTGTTCGATCTGCTCGGTGCCGGAACCCGCGCCGGGCTGACGCTCGACCGGCACGACCTGATCGATTTTCGCCCCGGGCAGGCGATGACCGCGCTGCTGCTGGCACTGCTGGTCCCGGTGCTGGTCCTCGCGGGTTCGGTAATGGTGGCGACACTGATCTCGCAACTCTCATTTGGCGAAGGCCGCTGGCTCGGCAGCAACCTGCTGCCCAAAGGCTCACGGCTCAATCCGCTTTCGGGGCTCAAGCGGATGTTCGGGCCGACCGGCTGGATTGAGCTCGCCAAAAGTCTTGCAAAGGTGGCGCTGTTGGGGGCGATCGCTTGGTACTGGGGCAAATCGCACTTGGGCGGCCTGCTCGGGCTTGGCCGGGGCGCTGTGGGGCCGCAACTGCTCGCCGCCTGGCAGGCCTTGACCGGACTGCTGTTCGCGCTCGCTGGCGGACTGGTCGTAATCGCACTGGTCGATTTTCCGGTGCAGTTCGTCCGCCGCTGGTTGCGGCTCAAAATGAGCCAGCAGGAGGTGCGCGACGAGCAGAAGGAGAGCGACGGCGCGCCCGAAAAGAAAGCCGCGATCCGCCAGAAGCAGCGCCAACTCGCGATGGGCGGGGTGCGGCGCGCGGTGCAGGAGGCACAGTTCATCCTCACCAACCCGAGCCACTTCGCCGTCGCGCTGGCTTACGATCCCGCCAAGGCCGCCGCGCCAATCGTACTGGCCAAGGGCCGCGGCGATAAGGCGCTGGCGATGCGCGAACTGGCCGCCGAATTCGCCACGCCAGTGCTCGAATATCCCGCGCTGGCGCGTTCGGTCTATTTCACCACCCGTGAGAATCAGGTGATCCGTGAGGAACTTTATTCGGCGGTGGCGAGCGTGCTGGCCTTCGTCCTGTCGCTGAAGCGCGGCGAGGCTCCGGCGCTGCCCGCAGTCGAAGTGCCAGTGGCGCTGCGTTTCGATGCCGATGGTCGGTTGAGCCACACTTAAGCCCGCCCGCCAAGCGCCGTCCTAAGCCCCATGCCAACCACTTCCGCCACCCAATCGCTGATCACAACGCTCGGCGCGGGGAGCGGGATCGATATGGCCGCGCTGGCCACCAATCTCGCCGCCGCGCAGTTTGCGCCGCGCACCGACCGGCTGACAGCGCGGTCCGAACTGCTCGACCGGCAGATCTCGGCTGCGTCGGACCTCAAGAGCCAATTGCTCCAGCTATCCTCGGCGCTGGGTGAGCGGATGCGCACCGGCGACCTTTCGCCGCAGCCACAGATCGCCAATGCTGCCGTCGCCAGCGCCAGTCTGGTTGCCGGAGCAAGCCCTTCGGGCAGCTACGCACTGGAAGTGTTGGCGCTCGCCAAGTCGCAGACACTCGCGGGTCCGGCCTACCCGGCGCGCACCGCGCCAGTCGGCGCAGGCAGCTTGACGCTGCGGTTCGGCACAATCGCTGGCGGCGCGTTCACCGTTGACCCGGCGCGCACCCCGGTCAACATCACGATCGCCAGCGGCGCAACCCTGGCCGATGTTGCCAGCGCCATCAACGCCTCGGGCAGCGGCGTTACCGCCTATGTCGCGCAGGGCACTGCCGGAGCGCAGCTGGTGCTCAAGGGGCAAGACGGCGCGGCCAGTGGGTTTATCCTCGAAGCAGTCGAGACTCCGGGCGAGGAAGGCTTGGCCAACCTCGCCTGGAACCCGGCGAGCGGCGATCCGGCCCGGCTCTTGGCTGCTGCCAGCGATGCCCGTTTCAAACTCGATGGGCTGGAGATGACCAGCGCCAGCAACACCGTCAACCAGCCCGCCCCCGGCTTCAACCTGACGCTGCGCGGCACCAACATCGGCGCGCCGACCGCGATCACCTTTGCCGAACCGCGCAGCGCGATCCTTGGGTTCATGGGCGATTTCGTCAGCGCGCTGAACGAGATTGCGGCCACGCTCAACACGGCAACCGATCCCAAGACCGGCGATCTGGCGCGCGACGATGGCGCCCGTGCCTTGCGCAAGGCTTTCGGCTCACTCGCTGGGAACGTGGTGATGCCAAACGCCGCCGCCGACGCCCCGCGTACGCTGGCCGATCTGGGTATCGCCACCAACCGCGACGGCACCTTCCGGCTCGATACCGCGCGGCTCACCGCAACGCTGGAGCGCGACCCGACTGGGACCGCCAAGATGTTCACCAACGGGCTCTACGGGGTCTACGCGACTATCGACGGTTTGACCCGCAAGGCTACCAGCATTGCCGGCCCCGGCTCGCTTGGTGCGTCGCTGACCCGGCTGGCAGCTCAGAAGACGCAAGTGGCCGATGACATCGCGACCATCGCCGAAAAGCAGGAGGCACTGCGCGCGAACCTGGCCCGGCGCTTCGCTGTGGCCGATAGCCGCGTCGGCGCCTCGCGCTCAACCTTGAGCTTCCTGCAGGGCCAGATCGACGCCTGGAATTCGCAGCGCAACTGACATGATGAAGCCCAACAATCCCGCCGACGCCTATCGCCGCGTCGATTTCGATGCCCGGGTCGCCGGCAGCACCCCGCGCGACTTGACCCTGCTGTGCTACGAGCGGCTCGATCTGGCATTGGCCCGCGCCGTGCTGGGTGAAGAACGCGGCGATGCTGCGCTGCGCAGTCAGGCGTTGACCGAGGCGCTGGCGGCTTTGACCGCGTTGCAACTCGGCCTCGATCAAAGTCAGGCGCTGTCGGCAGCGTTCAACCAACTCTTCGCGGGCGCCCGCCAACAACTGCTCAAAAGCGTGCCATCGATTGATATTGCCGCAGTGAACACTATTCGCACGGACTTTTCCGAGATTGCCAAGGCTCTTTGAAGTACTCGATTGCATCCAGTTTGGATTGAACCGCTGCTTATTCCAGCCACGCGAACCAGACCGAATAAGGACAATTGCGTGGTTAACTCAATCCAAACCGGAACTGCCTCACCGCGCGCGATCCGGCACTCAGACCTATCCCCTAGGCGTTAGTCACTAGGGGGCAATCCGATGCAACAGGATAAAAATCTGCGCCGCAATCTGGCGCTGATCGACAGCGATGCGCGCCGCCGTCAAGCCATTTCATACCCGCTCTATGCGCACGGCCTGCATGTCGAGCCCTATGAAGATCAAGCCGAATTGCTCGCCCGCTGGCCCCAGCACGGGGTGATCATGATCGAGGACCGGGCGGACAGTGTCCAGCAACTGATCGCCGCCATGACCGAGAGCGGGCGCTGGCTGCCGCTAATCGCCTTCTCCAATGCCCCAGCCACCCAGCGCGTGGTGCGCGCGGTGCTCGATGGCGCGATCGACTATGTCGAGTGGCCCTGTGAAACCGCCGAGTTGCTCCAGATCATCGCGGCGGCCGAGACCAGCGGCACGGTGATCGGCAGCCTCAAGCTGCGCGAGGCGCGGGCCCGCAGCCGGCTGCAACGCTTGACCCGTCGCGAGCGCGAGGTGCTGGCCGGGGTGGCCGACGGACTTTCGAACCGCCGGATTGGCGAACAGTTGGCGATCAGCCCTCGCACTGTAGAGATTCACCGGGCGAACATGCTGACCAAGATGGGCGCGCAGCACACATCAGAGGCGATCCGCGTAGCAATTGAGGCGTCATTGGTCGGCTAGCTTCCCCGCACTGCCGCTGGCCGACCCCAGCCCGGCCCTTCCGCGCGACCCGGAAGGCCGGGCTGGCGTGGATCGGTATTCTTACCTGCTGATTGGCAAACCCGGCCCTAACCGGTCTTGGCCTAATCATGGCTGGCGCGGGGGAAGCCTCGCGCAATTCTGGAAGGAGGCGCAAAGCCAAAGCTGGTCCCTGTTCGATTGCCCCGGCTGCAACCCGTCCCTGGCCGGGGCAATCTTGGGGCCGTTCAAAAGCAAAGGGCCCCGGGTTTCCCCGGAGCCCCCTCCCCCTTAGCTCCAGTCTTGAACCTTAGAACTTCGCGCGGACGGTAATGCCGTACATCCGCGGTTCTTCGACGAAGCCAATCCGCGAACGCGTACCCCCACCGCCGCGCAGCGGGGTGTTCGAGGTGATCCCGCGGGTGATCTCGTTCGAAAGATTGGTTCCCCAGATTTCAAACGTGTAGTTGCCATCCGGCGTGGTGATGCCGAGGCGGGCGTTCACCTTGAAGTAAGCCTCCTGGTAATCGAACGGCAGTTCAACCAGCGCGCCCGATGCAAGACGCTCGAGGTGCTGAGTCGAGGTCCGGCGACGGTCCGAATAGTTGAGGTTGACGTTGGCGGTCAGGCCCCAGCCAGAGCTGTTGAGCGGCCCATCGTAGGTGATGCCGGCCACCGCGGTGAAGCGCGGGGCGTTGGTCAGCGATTGACCGCAGAGCAAGACGACTGACGGGGCATTGGCCGCAGCCACACCTGCTGCGCAGTTATCGTCATATTCCGCTACCGCATAGGTCCCCGAGGCATTGATGCTGATGTAATCGTGCAGCTTGCCAAAGACCTCAACTTCAACCCCGCGCGAACGCGCACCGGCTACGTTGAAAGTGGTGAACTGCACCCCGGTGAACTCAAGCACCTGGAAGTCGCTCATATCCATCTGGAATGCGGCGACGTTGAAGTTCAACCGGCCCAGCCGGCCCTTGATGCCGATTTCATAGGCATCGACCTTTTCCGAAGCGAACCGCGGATCGGCATAGATCGGTGCCACCGGCGTTGCCGTGCCAAGGCTTGCCAAAACCGCCGACGAGTTGATGATATTGGCAGCGGTCGGATCGAGGTTGAACCCACCGGACTTGAAGCCATGGCTGAAGCCCGCATAGACCATCCAGTCCGGGCTCGGCTTGTAGCTGAGCTGGGCGGTATAGGTCAGTTCGTTGTCCTTGAAGGTGTCGGCCCATTCGCGCGGCAAGGGCAGCAGCCGGCTAGCCAGCCCGCCACCAAGCGCGGCCGGTGCCGTCAACGTTACCGGTGCAACAAACGGGAAGCAGTTCAGCCCGACCAGACCAGCGCGAAGCGCCGCCGGAACAGCGCCGGTAAGCACGCCGTTGACGCTAGCCTGACAGGCTCCGTTGGTGCCAGATATCTGGTCGAAACTGGCGACCTTCTTCTCATCGACATAGCGCGCCCCGAAGGTGAAGCTCAGGTTGTCGGTGAGGTCGAGCACGTTGTGCGTGAAGAACGAGAATGTCTCAGCCTCTTGCACGAACAGGTTGACCGCATTCGCGCCGTTGGAGTTGACCGGAACGCCGCCATTGCCCAGCGCGGTGAGCGCAAACAGCGGGTTGACCCCTGCAACCGAGCCGAAGTTGCCCGCCGATACCGCACGCTGGAAATCCGCACCAAGCATCATCGTGCCTTGCGCCGAGATATCTTCCTTGCCGTAGAAGGCGCCAATCAGCCAGTCGAGCCGGCCACCGAATGCTTCACCTTGCAGGCGCAGCTCTTGCGTGAATGTCGTGATCTCATCGCCATTGCGAGGGAAGCCGGGCGTGGTCGTGCTGCCGCCGGTGCCGACCGAGAAGATCTTCAGGCTGGTGAAATCGGATTCCTGCACCGAGAATGAGCTGAAATCGCGATAGGCAGTGATTGAGGTCAGCTTGGCACCGCCGAAATCCCACTTAAGTTCGCCTGAAACACCCCACTGCTCTGCACCGTTGCGGAACAGTTCGCCGTTGGTTGAGAGATTGCTGAGCGCGGAAAAGCCGTCTTGCGCAACGCCATCGCTGGCCAGGCCATGGAATGCGAAAAATGGCTGGAGCTCGGTTTCGCGGATGATCACCGCATCGCAGCAATTTTCATCGACGTTGGAATAATCGGCCAGGATGCGGATCGATACATCGGCGCTCGGCTCGGCATAGAACTGCCCGCGGATCATGTAGCGATCGCGGTTGTTGCTCTCAGCCCCCGTCGAGCTTTTCAGGAAACCGTCGCGCTGGCGCCAGGTGCCCGAAAGGCGGATCGCCGCGACATCCTGAATGACCGGCACGCCGACGCCGGCCTGAACATTCATGAAGTCATAATTGCCATAGGTCAGATTGACGAAACCATTGACTTCGGTGAGGCTGGGCCGCCGCGTGGTGATGCTGAGCGCGCCAGCCGAAGTGTTGCGGCCGAACAGCGTTCCCTGCGGACCGCGCAGGATTTCAAGCCGTTCGAGGTCGACCAGATCGCCCAGCGCAACCCCCGGACGGGATTGATAGACGCCATCGATGAACACGCCCACGGAGCTTTCAAGGCCGGTATTGTTGCCGGTCGTGCCGACGCCGCGGATCTTGATCGAAGTTCCTTGCGTTTCGGTTTGCGACGACTGGATATTAAAGCTTGGCGAAACGGACGAGAGCAGCTTGATATCTGCGATCCCTTGCCGCTCCAGCGTAACCGGCGCGACTGCGGTAACCGCCAGAGGAATGTCCTGCACGTCTGCTTCGCGCAGCGTTGCAGTCACAACAATTCCAGGTTCTTCCTCGGTAGCTCCTTGCGCTTCCTGCGCGTAGGCAGGGAACGCAACAGCGCTGGCGCAGACGCCCAGCAGCAAGCCAAACTTGCCCTTCATCAGCCCTCACTCCTCTCAATACCGCTCATTGTCGGCGGCTGAGTGGAATAAAACACCCATTTGCTGACTTGACAACCGAATTTAATTGCGCGGCTAAATTCCTGTGGGTGGTGGCATTTGCGCGACGCAGCCCGCCGCCGGCTTGCAGTGGCTGCGGCGATTGCCCGACATGGCTGCGCCTGCCATAGCGACACCGCTCAGCACCGACCACCTATACGGAACGCCACACAAGCCATGGACCGTCCGCAGACCCAGCTTGAACCGATGAGCCGGGGCCAAGCCTTCCGGGCAATGCTGCGCACGGTTCCAACGCGCCAGCTATTCGCGCTGCTCGGGCTGATGCTCGCTGTGGCTCTCACCGATGGGATCGGGGTTCTGTTGCTGGTGCCGCTGCTGGCCGAGTTCGGCGCAGAGGCCGCCCAATCCGGGTTTCTCAATGTGTTGCAGGATTGGGGGCTGCCCGCTGGACTGGGGCCGCGACTGGGCTTGTTTGTGGGCTTGATCGCGGTGCGGGCGCTACTGGTCTACTGGCTCGCCACGCGGCGCGCCTCGATCCAGCAGCACTTCTCGGACCAGTTGCGACAGGATTGCTATGCCGCGTTGATCCGGGCCGACTGGCGCTGGCTCTCCGGAGAGCGCGGCGCGGATCACAACGCGGCGCTCCTGACCAACAGCGCCTCGGCCAGCATCGCGCTCGATCAGGCAGTGGGCCTGATCGCCAGCGTGGCGACTGTATTGGCCATGCTCGCCGCTTCGCTGTTGCTATCGTGGCAGGTCACACTGATCGCGGCGGTCTGCGGACTGGGACTGCTCGTGCTGCTCCGCACTTTCCGCCGCCGTGCTGTGGCCCGCGGAGTGCACCTTGGCGCGGCACACCGCGAATTGCACCGCCGCGTCGAACTCGGGCTTGGCCAGATGCGCGAGGCCAAGATCTTTGGAGCCGAAGCGGCGCAAAGTGCGAGCTTTGCCGCTGCGACGGCGATGATCCGCGAAGCCAAGCTGGCGCAGAACCGCGACACGGCGCTGGCCGGTGCGCTGGTTCAGCCGATTGCTGCGGCGCTGCTGGCAGCCGCGGCTTGGGCTGGGCTAACGCTCGCTAGGTTGCCGCTTGCGGAACTCTTGCCACTGCTGCTGGTCCTCGCGCGCACACTGCCACTGATCGAACGCATCCAGCAAAGCTGGGCCTATTGGTTGCACGCGCTGCCAGCCTGGCACGAAATTGTCGGCCTGACCGAACAAGCGAAGCTGCATGCGGAGCCGCTGGCAACTTTGGCGCAGCCCATAGCACTGGCATCGGCGATCGAACTGCGGGCGGTTACGCTGCGCCATGCCGACCGCGCTCTACCTGCACTCGACGGGATCGATCTTTGCATCGATGCGCGCACGACCGTTGCGATCACCGGCCCGTCGGGTGCCGGCAAAAGCACCCTTGCCGATCTGCTCGCCGGATTGATAGCCCCCGATCAGGGCCAAATATCGATTGACGCCGTGCCGCTGGACATGGCGCGGCGGCTCGCTTGGCGGCAGCACGTTGCTTATGTTCAACAAGACCCAGCGCTGATCCACGGCACCATTGCCGATAACCTCCGCTGGGCGATGCCCGAGGTGGGCGTTCCAGCGATGGAGGAGGCGCTGCGTCGGGCTTCGGCCGATTTCGTCTTGGCGCTGCCCGAAGGGCTGGAGACTTTGGTGGGTGACAAAGGTCTGCGCCTATCCGGCGGCGAGCGGCAGCGCATCGCTCTCGCCCGGTCGCTGCTAAGGCAGCCCGATCTGTTGATCCTCGACGAAGCAACATCGGCACTCGATGCCGCGAACGAGGCGGCGATCCTCAGCGCGGTCGACCGCCTGCGCGGCCAGTTGACCGTGGTAATCATCGGCCACCGCCCGGCCATGCTCGAACGCGCCGACCGTGTTATCGCGCTTGAGGCAGGCCGTTTGGTGAGTGCTGCGTGATGGACCCGGCCCGCGCAGAAGCGCTGAAACTCTGGCTGCTGCGCGCGCTGGTCAATCCCGGGCCTGAAGACGATGCAGCGATTGACAGCTTCAGCTCCGACGATTGGGACCTGATCGCGCGCTGCGCCGGCCAGCACCGCTTGCGCCCGCTGCTGAGTGTACTGGCACGCACGCGGTGGGCCGATCACGCTGTGCCGGATCGGCTGCGCAGCCAGTGGCAGCGGGCCTACGATCGCGCACTCAAGCGCCAGTTTGAGGCACGCGGCTTGCTGAAACAGGTAACCGAAACGCTGACCGCTGCCGGAATTGACTATGCCGTCCTGAAAGGCGGAGCGATGCTGGGCGGGGTCTATGCCGATGCTGCGACGCGCCCGATCCGCGATCTGGACATCTTAGTCCGCCCGGCGGAAGCTGACCGTGCCAGTCAGGTGGTCATCGGCCAATGCGGCTGTGTGCCGATCTCACAAATCACCGGCGCGCCACTGGAGGACTTCAGCGTCCACAAACATGTCGAGCCGCTACGGCACGAAGCAAGCGGCCTATCGGTTGAGCTCCACGTCCGGCTGGTCGATCGGCCCCGGCGCGGAGCGGGCGGACTGCTGTTCGATGCCGATGCTTTGCTGGCCCGCGCCGCGCCGCGACGATTGGGCGGGCGCGCGATCAATTGCCTGGCCTGGCCGGAATCGCTGCTCCACCTGATCGCGCATGGAATTCACGATCATCAACTCAACAATGGCCCGTTGCTGCTGACCGATGCGCTGGCCATTGCCACCAAGGCCGAGGTCGATTGGGACGAGTTCTGGGCATTGGCCGATGCTGGCGGGTGGACCGGCGCAGCACGCTTGACGAACGATCTGCTGGTCTGGTTGACCGGTTCGGACAGCGCGCTTTTCGGGGCCCCGCCGGGACCGCCAACCCCCGAACCGGTGCTGCGCGCCGCAGCGCACCTCCTGCTCCAGGACCGGAGCCGTGACGAAGGCGTTAGCGGCTGGTCACGGCTGCAAGTCCGGCCTTCGTTGTCGGCGCTATTGGGGCGTGCCAGAATGCTGTGGCGGCGCCGGGCCAGCGCCGGTGTTCAGACGAACGCCGCCCGTCCTGCCGCAAAGTTCGGCGCAATGCTGCGCGCGCTTACCGACCCTGCCAGCCGCAGCGAGATTGCGCGCAGCGGGGCAGTCTATCGCTGGATCGCCGAACGCGATGACGCAGCCTAGACAAGGCCGCTACAAGCACCGATAAGCCGCGCCATGGGCCAGCATTGGAAACTTGATATCGAAGCCCCCAAAGCGGTGCACAACGCGCTAGAACTCGACCTGCTCAAGCAGGCCGTCGCGCGCAATCCGGACAATACCCCGCTGACCGTCGAACTGGCGCGCCGGCTGCTGGTGGCCGATCAATTCTCTGACGTGATTGAACTGCTCGAAGGCCACGGGCAAGGCGAGAGCGATTTCATCCAGTGCAGCTTGCTGGTTCAGGCCTATATGTCGCGCGAGACCGAGGACGCGACGCGGCGCGCGATGCAACTGGCGCAGCGCGGCGTCGAACTGGCTGAAAGCGATCCCGCCCGCGCCCACATGCTGGCGGATATCGGCAAAGCGCTGACCCGGCTGGGCGACGATCAGGCCGCGCTCGCCGCGCTCGAAAAGTCGCTGGCCACCAGTCCGCGCGATCGCAACGCCTTCAAGCGCCTTGTCGCCTTGCACCTGCGCACCGGCAAGCCCGGCGAGATTATTGTTTGGGCCGACCGGCTGATGGCGCAGGGTGTGGCGCATTCGCGGCTGCTGGCCTCGCGCGTGCTGGCCTATGCCAGCTTGGGCGATTTCGAAGCCGCGCGCGAGGCCGAAGGGCTGGGCACCTTCCTGCACCACCAGATCATAGATCCGCCACCGGGTTGGGACGACCTCGCGAGCTTCAACGCCGCGCTGGCCGAGGAGCTGCTCCGCCATCCGGCGCTGCGCTACGATCGCTATGGCACGGCTTCCACCCGCACCTGGCGAATCGATCGGCCGGCGATGGCTGATGCCCCACTGGTAGGCCTACTCCAGCAGCAGATTGCGCGGCAGGTCGAAGGCTTTGTGACGCGCCACGAGGGCTCGCAGCACCCCTGGTTTCAGGCACGCCCACCGCGCGGGATGCTGCACAACTGGTGCGTGATTACCGAGGCCGACGGGCTGGAGGAATGGCACGTGCACCAGAACGGCTGGCTGAGCGGCAGCTATTACGTGAGCGTGCCGCAAGCGGTGCAGACTGGCACCAGCGAAGCGGGGTGCATCGCTTTTGGCCTGCCCGAAACGCTCGCCGGGGCCGAGGTGGCCGAAGGCTTTGGCCAGCACATGCTGCGCCCACAACCGGGGCTGATCGCACTGTTCCCATCGCATTGCTACCACCGTACCTATCAGCACGGCACCGCCGAACGCCGGATCTGCCTGGCCTTCGATATCTGGCCGAACTGAAGCGACGCGATGCGCTATCGCGGCTTCGGGTTGGAGATTTCTTCGGACTTTGCGATCCCCGGGGCGCTGGCACGCGATGGCGGTGCAACGGGGCCGGATTTGGTTATCGAACGCTCATCCGCCAGCCTCGGTGCCGACGCCGTCGAGTCCGCACCCTATCGAGTCCATGACGGCAAGCTGGAACTGACCGTGCCAGGAGTCGCGCGTTATCTGCTGTTGAACGAAAGCCAATTGCTGGTTGATCCGGAGCCATCGGCTGAGGAGAGCGATGTCAGCGCGCTGCTCGTCGCCAGCGGCATCCCGATGGCGCTTTGGGCGCGCGGCGGCATTTTGCTGCATGCCAGCGGCGTTATCCCGGCAGGAAGTGACCGAGCAGTTGCCATCGCCGGACCGCGCGGAAGCGGAAAGTCCACTTTGGCCAATGTAATGGTCGCGGAAGGCGGGCGACTGTTAGGCGATGATTCGCTTTGGATAGTCGAACGGAATGGCGTGCTATTTGTGACAGGCCTCCCCGGCGGAATCTTTGCCCCAAACATCGCTGGGAACCCGCGCGCGTTCTGGCCAACAGAGCCAGCCGCACAGGCCGACCGATCCCTCCTAGGCGCGATTGTCGTGCTTGATCCTGCAAGGTCCGAGACAAGCTTGACCCAGCTGCGCGGGAGTGAAGCGATGGCCGCACTGCTCCGGCACCGGCATCGTCCAAATGTGCCATCCTTGCTCAAACTGGAACAACAACGCTTCGGCTTGATCGCCTTGCTTTGCGCGCAAGTCCCGGTCTATGCGCTAGGCGGACAGCCGGGGCCAAACTCGAGCGTATTTGCGCAGATTCGGGACCTCGTAAAAGCGCAATAGTAGACAGGTGCAGAGCATGAAGTGGCAGCGCAAGGATAATTGGGTGGGTTCCGAGGTTGAGGAGGCCTTCGTGATGCTCGATTTCGAAGCCGGCGAATACCTCTCGCTCAACCAGACAGCGGCGCGGATCTGGGACCGGTTGGAGCAACCCAGTTCGAAGCAAGATATCGTCGCCGGACTGACTGAGACTTACGATGTATCAGAAGATCAATGCGCGGCCGCAGTCGATCGTGTGCTGGGCATGCTTGAAGGCAAAGGGCTGATCCAGCAGGTCGGCTGAACGCTGGGACGCCAGACCGATGCATTTCGCCAGCGCGTTTGGCCTTGTCTGGCAATCCGATTTTGAATTGGAACATTTTTTTGCACTGAGCGCCGAAGCCCCGGTTGCAGACGTGACAGTCCGCCGGGTCGCTGCGTTGGCTGAGCGTGTGATTGTTGGCACGATCAATCGCGGCGCGGTGTGCCGCGACGGCTTTCGCTTCACCTGGGAGGATCAGGCGGCGATCGACGTCTACGGGATCGATCGGGTCGAAGTCGCGCCTTTGAGCGGCTGGCGCGGCTCCTTGCCTTTGGCCTTCTACAGCACGGTTGCGGCTTTGGTGCTCGCGCTGCGCGGCGACGTGCCGTTTCACGCCAGCGGGATCGTGGTGGACGGCAAAGCCGTGCTGATTTGCGGCGAAAGCGGCGCTGGAAAATCGACCCTATCAGCCGGACTGGTTCAGCAAGGTGCGGGATTCATGGCGGACGATCTTTGTGCCGTGCGCCTTATTGGTGATCGCGCGCAAATGCTTCCCGGGCGGCCGCGCGTGCGGCTGTTTGCCGAAGTAGCTGCGCTGATTGGCGCGCAGGATGTCACCCCTGTGCCGGACGATCTTCGCGGCAAGGTGACCGTGGGATTCGGCAATCCGCCGCTGTGCGAGGCCCCGCTGGGGCTGATCGTCATGGTTGGAAATTCCCCACTGCCTGAGCCGCTCGTCATGCGCTTTGTGGCGCTGCGTCGTCACCTGTTCCGCCCGCGCTGGCTAAGCCGCTTGCCACTCCACGCCGAACGGCAGAAAGCAGTGCGGGCGCTGGTTACGCAGGTGCCGATGATTGCGCTGCCGCCGCTGGGCCGCGTCGATCCGGAAAACTTTGCGGACAAGTGCCGCGCAACCTTAACTGAACTCGCTAGATCCGTTCGCTGACGAACCAGCCGGTGAATACTCTGCGCGCCGTGCCGCCTGTGACCGGCAAGACCCGGTGGTGATAGCGCGGATCGATATCGAACACCGTTATATCTCCGGCCTGCGCCGCGTCGTGCACAAAGGTCGTCACGCTGTTCTCCGCCTCGCGCAATTCAAACGCTCCGCCTTCATAGGTGCAGTCTGCCAGATGGAGCGTCAGGCCCAGCAAGGCGCGATCGAACGTATCGGTGTGCCAAGTTAGACCGTCCTCGCCGCCGGGGCGCGTCTCAACCACGCGCCCTTCGATATGGCTGATCGCGCCGCAACCGGTCACGACCTCCAGCCAATCGAGCAGCGGGCGGCGCGACAGGGCCAGTTCAATCGCCGCCCCCAGCCGGTGCGGCTTTTCGATCCAGCGGTGACCCAGATCCTCAACCGGGTCAGAAATGAAGGTCAAGGCAGCTGCAGCCTGGCCAAACCGCTCGACCAGCGCGCGCTCAATTCCGGGCCGGGCCAGCAGCGCATGCTGCTGCGCGAACTGTTCACGCGCTGGGCCGGGATCGGGCGCGCAGGCCGTGTTGACCATTCCGATCGAAAAGTATTCTGGCGTGGTCATAGTCGCCACTGACCCTAGTCGGCTCCGGCCCGCAAGATCAAATTGTCACTAACGTGCGGTTGAGCCGCCATCGACGGTGAGGATCGCGCCGGAGACGAAACTCGCCGCTGGGCTCGCCAGAAAGGCGACTGCGGCGGCGATCTCGCTCGGTTCACCGAACCGGCCCATGATTTGCCGCGCGGCATATTCGCGTGAGAAGGCATCGGGATCGCCGGGCATGCGGTTCTCGGCCAGCTCGCGGATCATCGCAGTGTCGGTCGGCGAAGGGCACACCGCGTTGACCCGTACGCCCTGCGGGGTGAATTCCGCAGCTGCCGATTTGGTCATTCCGATCACGGCGTGCTTGCTAGCGGTGTAAGCGAAAATTCCGGTGCCGCCGCCGAGCCCCGAAATCGACGAGATGTTGACGATGTTGCCCTTGCTTTCGCGCAGCAGTGGGATCGCCAGCTTCATGCCCAGGAACACGCCTTTGGCGTTGATCGCCATCACCTTGTCCCACATGGCTTCGGGATAGGCTTCGAGCGTACCGATGTAGCCGCCGATCCCGGCATTGTTGACCAGCACATCGAGCCGCCCGAACCGGGCCTTGATGGTGTCCAGCACAGCTGTCCAATCGTCCGCCCGGGTGACATCGCCATGAACCAGCAAGGAATCGACGGCGGCCTGCTGCAAGGCTTCGGCGCTGGTGCCGGGCAGGTCGAGCACCGCGATTTGCGCACCACGCGCAGCTAGCGCCTTGGCAATCGCCAGACCGATCCCCTGGGTGCCGCCGCTGATCAGTGCGACTTTGCTCACAAGATCCGGGTCGTTAGAGTTTGAGTCGCTCATGGGTTGCTCCTTTGGAAGCGGGCATCGACAAATTTCTGGAAGCCCCGGTGGCGCGCGGCGGTGAGCGGATAGTTCCACAGCACCGGAACCAGTGCCGCAAGCACCAGCGGCGGGGCAACGCAGTAACAGACGCGCAGCCAGAACAACGCCTCGGGCGTGTTCGCGCCGCTGGCGTTGAAGCCCGCCAGCGCCAGCAGGTTGAGCGAAAGGAACTGGCCCAGCGCCTGCCCGAATTTGACCACCATGTGGCTGACTGCAAAGAGTTGCCCCTGCCGCCGCGCGCGGCTCATCACCGAATCGACATCGGCAGTGTCAGCCACCATTGAGGCCGGGAGCAATTCCAGCGCGCCAAAGCACACGCCTTTGCCGAGGAACAGGATCGTGAACAGCGTCACCTGCCCGCGTTCGAGGAGGAAGATCGCCAGCGTGGTGACCGCGACGATTCCGAAAGCCAGAGCCAGCGCGCGGTGCTTGCCGATCCGGTTGCCAAGCCAGCTCCACAGCGGCACGCAAACGAAGCCGACCGCAAAATACATCGCATAGATCACCCCGACATTGGTGAAGCCGATGATATCGCGTGCGAAGAACAGCGTGATGGTGATCCGAAAAGTCTCGGCAACGTAGCCGAACAGCATTACCAGGTTGAGCCGCCGGAACGGCGCGTTTCGCCATAGCTGGCGTAGCGTGCGCTTGAGATCGAGCTGCACCTCGGCATGGGTGACCTCCGGCTCGGGCACGGCGAAGAACAGGATCGCCCCGAACAACGGGAGCAGGATCAGCATGGTGATACCAAGGGCGTGGAGCACTTCGGCCGAGCCGGCACCGGGCTGGCTCAGCACCCAGGCCGGGACCAGTGTCGAGACTATCAACCCCGCGATCGCAAAGGCCTGCCGCGTCGATGCAATGCGGTTGCGCTCCTCGTAGGAATTCGACAGCTCCCCGCCCCAAGCCAGATAGGGCAATTGCAGCATGGTGAAGCCAAGATAGGTTGCGCTGAGCGCGGCAAGAAATGCCCAGAGGCTGTGACTCGGCGGGTTGAACAGCACCCAGGTTGAAGCAGCGAGCACCGGCACGCCGAGCAGCACCCACGGTTTGCGCCGTCCGATCCGCGTGCGCCAACGGTCGCTCGTCAATCCAACCAGCGGATCGGTGACAATGTCTGAAAAGCGCCCCAGCAGCATCGCTGTGCCGATCAGCGCGAGCGGCAGACCAAGATCGCCTGAATAGAACGGCGCGAGATAGATGGAGAGCGGCAGGCCAACCGTCGAAAGCGGCAACGCAAGCCCGCCGTAGGCCGCAAGGCGCGGCCAGCTGAGGCGCTGCGGATCGCTCGGCATGCGTCAATTCTCCCCTCTTCCCAGCACAGCTGTTCCGTTCGTGCTAGACCGTATTGTAATTATCGTCAATAAGGATTAGCAGTGCCGTGGGAGACTGTCCGATCATGACCAACAATGCAGTTCCGAACCAGACCCTGCCACACCTTGCGCTGCGCGCGATCGATGTGGTCGTCGGCGATATCGACCGCACGCTGGCGTTTTACAGCGGGATCGCCCCGCTGCTCGAACTGCGGCGGTTTTCACTCCCCGCCGATCGGTTCGGACCGGAGCTGCTCGACAATCCTGTCGGCGAAATTCATTTGGCGGTTGTCGCCGGGCCGACCGGCATCTTGAACCTGCTCCAGTTCCCAAATGCACCGGCGCGAGGGACCGAAATGCCGGTACCCGGTCCCGGCTATACCCACATCTGCTTTCAGTCTCGCGCCAGCGACCCGGCACTGGCGAAGTTCATGGCGCGCGGGCTCGGCCTGATCTCACGCTGCGATGAGAACGGGGTCGATCTGGGCGGCTACGGCGTGCGCTATTCCTATGGGCGCGATCCCGAAGCGCGAATGATCGAAGTCGAGATCCTCGACTATCCCCGGCGCGACGAGACTGCATGGGTCGCACATATTGCCAACTGCGCGCACGATCATGCCTTGCTCCACGGGTTCTATCAGCGCCTGCTTGAGCGGGAACCCCGCCGGGTCTTGCCGGTATCGAGTCGGCCTACGTTCGATATGGTGGCCGATCTTGATGGTGTCTCGCTACAAGCTTCGTGGTTTCAGGTGCGCAATCTGGAGATCGAGCTCTGGGGTTACCACAATCCGCCCACCCCGGCACCGCCGGGTCAGCGTAAGCTCGACACCATCGGCTATGGCGGGTTTGCGCTTGAGGTCAGCGATTTGGCAGTCGAAGTCGCGCGGCTTGGATCGCTTGGCATCCCGCTGATCGGGCCGGAGATCGACTTTGGCGGTTGGCAAACGCAATACGCCGCCGATCCGGAAGGCAACCTGTTCAGCGTCCAGCAGCGCACCAGCGCCCCTGTGGAAGAATCGGGTTTGGCGTTCGACCCGATCTGACCCTATGACTCCTCAAAAGGGACGGGGAGGTCGCAACCAATGGCTGAATTCTGGCAGAGCCTGAACGGGCAGATCGTGATGGCTTTGGCGCTGCTCGTGGGCATCGGGCTGATGACCTGGCGCACCACCACCCGCGCGGCGCACCCGGCGCACGATGGCTCGGCGCGCGATGTCTATCTGGCCAGCGGCGGCCTCAAATGGCTGTTCGTCGCCGGATCGATTACCCTGACCAACCTTTCCACCGAGCAGCTGGTCGGCATGAACGGCAACCAGATGCTGCTGCTCGCCTGGTGGGAGCTGGCGGGCTTCGTCGGGCTGCTGATCCTGGCCTTCGTTTTCGTGCCGGTCTATTATCGCAGCGGCTGCACCACGGTGACCGAACTGCTGGAACAGCGCTATGGTGGCGGTTCAATCCGCACGCTCATTTCGGTGCTGTTCCTGATCGGCAACGTGCTGATCTACCTGCCCGCCGCGCTCTATTCGGGATCGCTGTTCCTCAAGACCATGTTGGGGGTCGAATGGCCGCTGTGGTATTTCGCCGCGCCGATGGCGATCATCGCGGCGGTCTATACCATCATGGGCGGCCTGCGCGCCGTGGCGGTGATGGATACCTATTCGGGGATCGGGGTGCTGGCGATCGCGGTGCTGGTGGTGGTGCTCGCACTCAACGCAATCGGGTGGGACTTCTCGGGCATTCCGGCCGAACGGATCAGCATGGTCGGAGCGAGCGATTCGCCAATCCCGTTCCACACGCTGTTCACCGGCATGATCTTCATCCAGATCTTCTACTGGTCGACCAACCAGAACATCACCCAAAAGGCGATGACCGCGCCCACCGTTCGCGAAGCACAGAAGGGCGTGTTCGCTGCCGCCGTGGTGCGGATCCTGATCATCCCGGCGATTGTCGTGGTGCCCGGCGTGGTCGGCTACAAGCTGTTCGGCGACGTGGACGATGCAGCCTATGGCCAGGTAGTCGCTGCGGTTCTGCCCGGTTGGCTGACCGGGGCCTTCGCGGCGATGATGGCGGCGGCGGTGATTGCCCATACTGCTGCGATCCTCAACAGCTCGGTCGCACTCTACGCGGTCGATTTTCACGCCAAGTTCGTGCGCCCGGTAACCAATCACTGGCGGCTTGCGGCGATCGCTTCGGCGGTGCTGACGCTCACCTCGATCCTGCTGGTGCCTGCGTTCGAAAACGCCAAGAGCATCATCAACCTGCTTCAGCAATTGAATGGCCTGCTCTCGATGCCGATCCTGTCCGCCTTTGTCGTCGCGCTGCTGTTCAGCGGCGTCGGCGCGCGGGCGGCGATTGCCGGAGTGGTCTGGGGGGTAACGCTCTACGGGCTCTACACCTTCGTCTGGCAGCCTGATGGCACAATCGGCATGCACTACATCGATTTCATGGTGGTGACGCTGGCCACTTCGGTGCTGTTCGCGCTGGCGTTCAACCGCTTGGTGCTGGGCGGTCGCGCCAAGTTCACCGGCTGGCGGGGGATCGCCCCGACCGCGGGCTAAGTGCTTCACCGCCGGCACATTTGTGCTAAGCCCTCACGGCATGGCCACCGCAGCTCCCCGCGAACGCCGCCGCTTGAACCCGGAAACGCGGCGCGCGCTGATCCTTGATCACACCGCAGCGATTGTCGCGCGGGATGGCGTCGCGCAGCTGTCGGTCGAGCAGATCGGCAAGGAAGCCGGGATCAGCAAATCACTGGTCTATGCCTATTTCCCCAATCTGACCGAGCTGCTGCGGGAGCTTTATCAGCGCGAAATGAAGCAGTTCAGACGGCTCCAGGCCGAAGCGGCGGACAAAGCCGAAACCTTTGAAGGGCTGGTCCGCGCAATCACGCACGTCTACCTCAAATACATGCACGAGCGCGGGCTGCTGATCGAACGGCTGCAGGCGGAACCGAGCGTATCCGGCGCGCACAATCCCACCGATTTCAGCCGCGATCGGGCAGTCGATTATCTCACCGACATCGTCGCCAAGCACTTCGACCTGCCGCGCGAAATCGCCCGCGCTGCGACCGATTTGTCATTCGGTCTCCCAGCCTCGGCCGGTGCCTACCTCCATCGCGGCAAGCTCGATCTGAAGACGCTCGAAGACATTACCGTGACCATGATCATCGGTTCGGTGGTGCACTTGAAGGACGAATATTCGCTGCGCCGTCAGCCGCTGCGGCACGATCCTGCCTAGTCCGTCCGCAGCACTGCAACTCCAGCGGACGGCACCAGTCTTTCGCCAAGTTCCAGTTTACCGCTGAGCGCCCCGGGCAGCTCAATGGGTTGGGTGTCATAGTTGAAGGCAAAGACGCGGGGCCCGGCGCGCCTGAGCCGAAGGCCTTCAGGCAAACGGTGCGTTTCAAGTCCGGCTTCATTCGCGGCTCGAGCCATCGCGAGCGCGACCAGCTCCCCTTCGGGCCAGGCGGCGAAGTAGCGTATCTTGGCGCTGCGCCACACCGCGACGGTACCATCATGCGCAGTGAACTCTGCTTTGGCTTCCGTTTCGAGTTGTTCGATCCAGCGGGTCACTTGCCAACCCTCACCCGCGTGGGTCAGGCCGGGGCGGAGGCTTTCAACCCGGATCACTTTGCCGGGAAAAAGCTGCTGTAAGAGACCGGGCGGAAGTTCAGCGGGGATCGCAAAATCGCCATCGCGGCTTCCAGAGCGCGGACCGATTACGATCTGACCGTCAAAGCACTTGAGCCTTTCGACCAAAGTCTCTGGCACGATCGGCAAACAGGGGATTACGCAGAGCTTATAGCCATCCAGCGAGGCAGTGGGCGGCACGATATCGACATCGAGCCCCAGCTTGCGCAGCGCCGAATAGCAATCGAACGCCGCCCACAACGCCGATAGCCCAGCCCCCTGCGGCTGGATCCCGGTGACCCAATCGGCATCATAAGCGAAGACCAGCGCCACCGAGCGCGGCGGCACACCGGCTTCACCCAGCGCGGCAATAGCGTCTGCTGCCTGCCGCGCTTCGGCCAGGCCGGGGGCAGCCGCACTATCCGGCCGCAGCAGTCCGGCGTGGAGCTGTTCTTGCGCCTGCGGGAATTGCCGCCAGCGGAAATAGCTGACCAGCTCAGCCCCGTGCGCCATCGCTTCCAGCGTCCAGAGCCGCACCATGCCCGGTAGCGGCGCAGGGTTGTGCCGCGCCCAGTTGACCGGTCCGGGTTGCTGCTCCAGCACCGCCCAGCGCCCACCGGGCGCGCAGCCGCGATAGAGATCGTGGTGGAAGGCGGCGATATCCGGATGGCCCTGCCGGGCATAAGCGAGCTTATCTGCTTCGCTGAAGCGGAAGCTATCGAGGAAGCCCAGCGGATAGCTGTCCCACCCAACCAGATCCAGATCGGCCCCGACCGCATGGTGATCGAACTCGGTGAAGAACCCCATGAAATTGTGCGTGATGTCGCGGCCCGGAGAGTGCTGGCGAATGATCTCCACTTGCGCGCGGTTGAAGCTCACCACTTCGTCCGAAGCGAAGCGGCGGAAGGCCAGCCAGTGCGCCGGATTGGCTTCGGTGACCGTCAGGTTGGGCAGATCGACTTCGGCGAACGAGCGGTATTCCATCGACCAGAAGACATTGCCCCAAGCCGCGTTGAGCGCCTCAACCGCGCCGTAACGCGCGACCAACCAACCGCGGAACGCCTCGCGCGCTGACGCCGAGAAAGACAGCACCGTATCGTGGCAGCCATATTCGTTGTCGGTCTGCCAAGCGACCACACCGGGGTGATTGCCATAGCGCTCCGCCACAGCTCGCGTGATCCGCGCCGCTTCAGCGCGGTAGCCGGCGTGGCTGAAGCAATAGTGCCGCCGCGATCCGAACTGGCGCGGGCGGCCGTGGGCATCGATCGCCACCATATCGGGCATGGCATCGACCAGCCACTTCGGCGGCGTCGCGGTGGGCGTGCCAAGGATGATCCCGAGGCCGGCGTCATGGAGCGTCTCAATCGCGCGGTCGAGCCAGCTCCAGCCATACCGACCCGGTTCAGGCTCGATCCGACTCCAGGCAAATTCACCGATCCGGACACGGCTGAGCCCCGCCGCGACCATCCGCTGCGCGTCGTCCGCCCACAACGATTCGGGCCAATGTTCGGGATAGTAGCAAGTGCCGAGTCTCATGCTCCCCCGCTAGCACGAATCTAGATCGGGTCCATATTGAATTATCCGTCATTAATTGGGTGATATCACCCATATTCCCGTCCATTGCGGCTGGAACAGCACCTCTTATTGACGTCTTATATAATTAATGCGATACGACGGCCCAGAAGTGCTGTGGCACCAAACGGGAGGATGACGATGCAAAGCAAACAGATCGCAATGCGGGTGGCTTCGATGGCCGTGCTGGGTTGGGCTTTGGCGCAGGCACCTGCGCTGGCGCAGGCTGCACCGGCAATCGAATCCGCCAGCGAAGACGAAACCGCCATCATCGTCACTGCGCAAAAACGCGAGCAGTCCTTGCAGGACGTGCCGATCGCGGTTTCCGCATTTTCCGATGCCACGCTGCGCGACAAGCGGATCGAGGATGCCACTGATCTCAGCTTCTCAGTTCCCAACCTGACTGTGACCGACGCTGGCGCATCGCTGCGCGGAATTGGCAATCTCGCGATATCCTCGACTGCCGAGGGCGGGCTTGGTTACCACGTCAACGGTGCCTACATCGGCGCACCGGCCGCAGTGCAGAACTACTTCGACATCGAACGGATCGAGGTGCTGCGTGGGCCGCAGGGCACGCTTTATGGCCGCAACACGACCGCCGGGGTGCTCAATATCATCACCCGCAAGCCAAGCGACTCGTTCGAAGGTTACCTGACGCTGGGCTATGGCAACTACAATGCGGTGCGCGTTGAAGGCGCCATCAATCTGCCGCTCGGCGCGGATCTGGGTCTGCGAGTAGCCGGAATGTTCGAGGACCACGACGGCTACACCACCAATATCTACAACGGCCACGATGTTGACGATCGGCACATGTACAGCCTGCGCGGCACGCTGGGCTATGATGATGGCAGCACCACCGCAACGCTGATGGTCGCCTATTTCAACGAAGACGACGCGCGCAACTTCGGCACAAAGGGCGTCTGCAAGAAGGACGCCGCGATCGGCTGCTCGCCGCTTGAACGGGGGTTCGAAACCCCGGATTCGCGGGTGACAGTGTTCAACACGCTGGGCGCGGTGACGGGGATCATCGCCACCGGGTTCGGCCCGGCGGCGGTCGACTACTTCGGCGCCTCGGTCAACCCTACCAACCTGCGCCAGATTAACCAGGACCTCGACCCGACCTATTTCGAGCGCGAATGGTTCGGCACCTTTGAATTGAGCCACGACTTCGGCGATGTTACGCTGACCTCGCTGACCAGCTATCAGGACCGCCACTACGAAACTTTCAACGATTTCGACCGGTTCGTGCCGAGCATCGGGCTGACCCGCCCGATCACCTTCGACCTCTATGCCAATGGCCGCCCGGTCACCACCAGTTTGATCCAGTCGGGCCGTCGCGATACCGGCTATTACCGGCAGTGGACGCAAGAATTGCGGCTGGCAACCAGCTTTGCCGGCCCCTTCAACTTCCTGTTGGGGGCAAACTATTACGATCAGAAGATCAGCTACTTCGTCGACATTACCCACGTGACGCTGGCCGCGCGCCAGCAGCAGACCGGATTGATCCCCGCTTATGAAGCCTATCGAATCCAGACCGACCCGGCGACCACCAAGAGCTGGGGGCTGTTCGGCGAATTCTATGTCGATCTGGGCAGCCGCACCCGGTTGACTGGTGGCCTGCGCTATTCGCACGATGACAAGGATATCTTGACCCGGCAGCTGTTCCTCGATCCGGTGGCTGGCGCGGTGCGGCCGTTCACCGTTGGGGCCTTCGAGAAGGGCGTGGTCACTGGCCGCGTCGTGCTTGATCACGATCTCAGCGACCGAGTGATGATCTACGCTTCGGCGTCGCGCGGCTACAAGGCTGGGGGCATCAACCCTGGCGGGGCAACAGTGCCGACTTTCGATCCGGAATTCATCAACGCCGCCGAAGTTGGTATCAAGGCTTCAAGCGCCGATGGCAGTCTGACAATCAACGCCACCGGCTTCTACTATGACTACAAGGGGCTACAGATCGGCCAGGTCGGGGTAACCTCCGCTAACACCGTCAACACCGATGCGACAATCTACGGCGGCGAAATCGAATGGATCGCCCGCCCCTCCAGCCGCTGGCAGTTCGACGGCTCGCTCTCGCTGCTCAGCACCGAGATCAGCAACTTCCGCTCGGGCGACGAGGGCGATCCCAACGGCGTTGCGCCCGGAACCGTGCTCTGCACCGGCACTGACGCGCTGACCTGCGTGCCGGGTGGTCCCGGTCCCTATTTCGCTAGTGGCGGTGTGCGGCTGAAAGTGCTGGACGGCAACGCTCTCCCCTTCTCGCCAGGGATCAAACTTGCGGTCGGCCTGCAGTACCGACTTCCGCTCTCAAACGGCTGGTCTCTGACTGCGCGGGTCGATCATTACCAGCAGTCGAGCTACTTCGGCTCGGCCTTCAACAAACCGATCGACGAGTTCGATGGCTATAGCCAGACCGACCTCAAACTTACCTTGGCCTCCGACCAGAGCACCTTCGTGGTGCAGGGCTACGTCAAAAACCTGTTCAACAACGATGACGTGATCCGGATGAGCCAGGAAGGTCCGTTGGTGGGGCGCTTTCGCAGCCTGATCATCCTCGAGCCGCGGACCTACGGCGTATCGGCGACCTACAAGTTCTGATTTTGCAGCATGCGGACTGACGGCTAGGCCAACAAACCATGAAATCAGTGACCGTTCTTTCCGCACTAGCTGGCGCGCTGCTGCTCAGCGCTCCGGCGCTGTCGAAACCCGCTCCTACCCCAGCCACCCCTCGGGCTGGGGCCACTTGGGCAGCCGCGGCGGAAGCCCCTGCGCTGGCCCGGCCCGGTTCTTACCGGGTCGGCACCAGCTGGATGGCGGTGACGGTGCCGCAGCGACCAGGGCTGACTGCCCAGGGTCTGCAATCTGTGCCGTACCAGCTTCCGCTGCGGTTGTTCTATCCAGCAGGAGGTGGGGGCAAGGCAGCCCGATATCGCCATACGATCAACCTGCCACGCGTCGCACCGGAGTCGATAACAGAGCAGGGCATCGCTTTTGAGGGTGCCGACCCGTTGGCCGGGCAGGCCTTTCCGCTTGTTGTGTTCTCGCACGGGTTCGGAGGCTGGAGCGAACACTACAGCCGGATCGCCGAAGTCCTGGCCTCGCACGGCTACGTCGTCGCCTCGCTGGATCACGGCGACGGGGCTTTCGGTGACGTACCCGGCTTCCTGCGCAGCTTTGGCAATGTGCTGATTGACCGCCCCGCCGACCAGCGCGCGGCGATTGCTGCGTTAGTTAGCGAGATTCCAGCGAAGGGCAGTCCCCTGACATTGATCGACCGCAGCAAGCCGATCGGCCTGCTGGGCTATTCGATGGGCGGATATGGTGCGCTTGGCACCGCCGGAGCGGACTACGATCCCGCCGCCAAACCTTATCAGGGTCTGCCAGCAGAGGCACGCACGCTGGTCGCCCAACATTCACCCGTTGCAAGCAGGATCGGCGCGCTGGTGCTGATCGCGCCGTGGGGCGGTCAGCCAGACAACCGCGCATGGGCCGCCGAGGCAGTCAAAAAAGTCACCGCGCCGACGCTGCTGATCGGGGGCGATCATGATGACGTGGTGAACTACGCTGACGGCGTGCGCTGGATCTACGATCATCTCGGCGGCACCGAGCGCCGCCTTCTGACGTTGCTGCAGGCCAGTCATAACATCGCCGGGAACCATGCCGAACTGCCGCTCGGCGCTTCGGCAGATCTGGTGGGCTACTTTCGCGAGCCGGTGTGGCGGCAAGAGCGGCTCAATCAGGTCACCACCCATTTCATCGTCGCATTCCTTAACCACACATTGAAGGGCAAGCCCGACGCAAGGAGTTACCTCGACGTGCCGACCGTTGATAGTGACCGGGGCGAATGGCCGGTCAGGTTCGGCGAAGAAGTTGGCGGCATGCTCGCGGGCGACGCACAGCCTCGTTACTGGCGCGGCTTTCCAAGGCGCTGGGCGCTCGGTATGCGACTGGAACGCAAAAGCGCAGGAGAATGAGCTTGTTCGATCTTTCGGGGCATGTCGCGCTGGTCACAGGCGGCAACGCCGGTTTAGGGCTGGGCATGGCGCGCGGGCTGGCGAAGGCCGGGGCCGACATCGCGATCTGGGGCCGCAAGGCCGATCGCAACGCGGCGGCGGTTGCCGAGCTGGAAGCGCTGGGCGCCAAGGCCGCCGGTTTTGTCTGCGACGTCACTGATGAAGCTCAGATCGCCGAAGCGATGGCCGCCACGCTCGAACGCTTCGGCCGGGTCGATTCCTGCTTCGCTAATGCCGGCGGCTCGGGCCCGCGCGGGCCATCGCTCAAGCTGCCGCTCGACGATTGGCGCGCGACGATGGAACTCAACATCACCAGCGTCATCGCGACCTTCCAGGCGGCAGGCAAAGTCATGGTTAAGCAAGGCAGCGGGCGGCTGATCGTTACCTCCTCGGTTGCAGCGGTAATCGGTCTGCCGGGCGGCGGCTATTCGGCGACCAAGGCGGCAGTATCCGGGCTGATCCGCACGCTGGCGATCGAGCTTGCGCCCAAAGGCATCACCGCCAACGCGATCCTGCCCGGCTATATCGAGACCGAGATGTCGCTCGATACCCCGCAGGCCTTCCGCGATGCCTGCTATCGCCGCGCGGCTTCGGGCAAGGTCGGCACGCTGGAGGATATGGAGGGAATCGCGGTCTACCTCGCCTCGCCGCAATCGCGCTTCCTCACCGGGCAGTCGATCGTGATCGACGGCGGCCATTCGATCTTCCCGTTCTGAATAGCTATGGAGCGGCGCGCGCGGCTTGAGGGGGGCAGGCGCGGCTGCTAGCCCAAGCACCGGGGAGAACCGCATGACCGGAAGCCTGGCCGATCTACCGCACCGCCGCCACAACCTGCTGACAGGTGAGTGGCTGCTCGTTTCCCCGCACCGCGCCAAGCGGCCCTGGCAGGGCGAGGCCGCGCCGCCCGCCACGCCGCGCCCACCCGCGCACGATCCAGCCTGCCACCTCTGCCCCGGCAACACCCGCGCCACGGGGGAGGCCAACCCGGACTATGCCGG
>CAZVMC010000004.1:49805-51712 GCA_964628635.1 uncultured Novosphingobium sp.
CTGCTGCGTCGCTATGACGGCCTTTTCGACATCGACTTTCCCTATTCGATGGGCTGGCACGGCGCGCCGCATGCGCTGGGGGCGGACACCGCGCACTGGCGGCTCCACGCCCATTTCCTGCCGCCGCTGCTGCGCTCGGCCACGGTGCGCAAGCACATGGTCGGCTTCGAGCTGCTGGGCGAGACCCAGCGCGACATCACCCCCGAAAGTGCCGCCGAACGCCTCCGCGCGGTTGAGATCGGCGCATGACGCCGGAGCAGCTGATACTCGAGCAACGCGTCCGCGAAGGCTTCACCGCCGCCTATGGCATGGCCCCCGCCGGAGTGGCCTTCGCCCCCGGCCGGGTCAACCTGATCGGCGAGCATGTCGACTATAGCGACGGGCTGGTCCTCCCCATGCCGCTCGCGCTCGGCACCGCGATCGCCTGGGCCCCGGCGGACGAGGTCGAGGCCATCGCGCTCGATTTCGGCGAAGCGACCGACCGCTTCACCCACGCCGCCCCGCAGCCGCACCAGCCGACCGACTGGCGCTCGTACCTGCGCGGGATGCACGCCTGCCTCAGCTCGGCCGGGCTGCCGCTCGGCGGGGCCAGACTGGCGATCGCCGGGTCGATCCCGCGCGGCTCGGGCCTGTCCTCCTCGGCCTCGCTCTGCGTCGCACTGGGCCGGGCCTTCGCCGCCGCCTCCGCCCTGCCCGAGCTCGACTCGCGCCTGCTCGCCCGCGCTGCCCAGTCCGCCGAGCACCGCTGGGCCGGGGTCCACTGCGGGATCATGGACCAGATGGCCGTCGCTGCCGGAGCGCCCGGCGCGGCGCTGCTGCTCGATTGCCGCGATCTCAGCACGCAGCTGGTCCCAATCCCCGCCGATTGGGCGGTGCTGGTGGTTGAAAGCGGGGTGACCCGCGGGCTGGTCGACGGCGAATACAACGCCCGCCGCGCCGATTGTGAGGCCGCCGCCAAAGCGCTCGCGCTCCCCAGCCTGCGCGATGCCACGCTCCAGCAAGTAACCGCCGCCGCCTTGCCCCCCACGATCGCGGCCCGCGCCCGCCACGTCGTCACCGAGATCGCCCGCACGGCGGAGGCGGTGGAGGCCATCGCCACGCACGACCTCCCCCGCCTCGGCCAGCTCCTCCGCGCCAGCCACGCCTCGCTACGGGACGATTTCGCCGTCTCCGTCCCTGCGGTCGACGGCCTGGTCGATTGCCTGGGCGCCCTGATCGGCGAACAAGGCGGCGCCCGCATGACCGGCGGCGGCTTCGGCGGCGCGGTGGTCGCCGTGCTCGAGCGCGCGCGGCTGGACGAAGTCACCGCCGCGCTGCAACGCGACTGGCGCACCCCCGCCGGCACCGCACCCAGCCTGCTGATCGCCTGAGCGCCAAGGACAAGGCCGCCCCGCCCCGAGTCGCAGGGATTTGGTTGATAAAGTTCATACGCAGGGTGCATGAACAGGCCTGAATTAGCCATTTTGCAGAATGCGTGAGTACAAAACGAACCTATCAGGTTTTTTGGGTGTAGGAAAATGCCGGTGCGGCGCTCCCCATTTGCACGCCGCAAACCGGGAAGTTTCTAATCCAGCGGCAGCTCGATTTTCTGCATGATCCGGTCGGTTTCGACCAGAATCTTGATGATCTTCTGATAGTGCCGGACATCTTCGAAGCTAAGCGTGCGGCCCTTACAGTCCTTGAGCCACTTCTGCGCGGGCTGGTAACCGCCGATGTGGAATGTCCAGGCCAGCTCGGGCACGTCCCCGAACCACTGGTGCGGGTTGACATAATCCCTTCCCGTTCGTGCTGAGCTTGTCGTCCCGTACCGACTGGGAGATGGTGCTACCCTTGGACATGCACGCCAAACTCAATGTCCGTCGTCAGAACATTCGGCGCAGGTCGCGGCTTAGATTAGCGGAGTGCGG
>CAZVMC010000005.1:0-15802 GCA_964628635.1 uncultured Novosphingobium sp.
ACGTCCTGCTCCTTGATATCGAGGACCGAGCGGGTTTCGGTTTCGGTATCGACCTCGAACACGATCAGCCGCAGCGTGACCTTCATCGGCGCGGCATAGGTGATCCCGCGCTGGCGGCACTCGGTGACGTCGTACTTGGGGTCTTCGAGTTCGTAGTGAACGAAATCGAGCTCGGAGGTGCCGGCGAAATCGCGGATCGGGAAAACCGAGCGCAGGGTCTTTTCGAGCCCTGAGACATAACCGGTCGACGGATCGGAGCGCAGGAACTGCTCATACGATTCGCGCTGCACCTCGATCAGGTTCGGCATCTGAACCACTTCGTGGATATCGCCGAAGATCTTGCGGATGCGCCGCTTGGCTGAGGGCCGGATTACAGGGCCGGAGCTGGTTTTCGCCATGGTGAGGGAAGGCCTCTTCACTTGCACAAATGCCGGAAATCCGGCGGGAATATCGGGTGCGCGGCACTGGCCATCCAAAGCAAAAAGGCCACGTGGCAAGCATCTCCGGGTGGGAGACGGCCAGCAGCCTTGGCATCGGATGAAACCCGGTCCGCTTCCTTCCGTGGAGGATCCCCGCGCATGGATCCGCCGTGCTCGAAGCGCCCGAGCGAGGCGCGCATATAGGGAGCGGGGCTGGGGGTGTCAAATGGGAGTGGGAAACGACGCAGAAGCACCCCCTTTCCGCAAAACAATCAGCACCATATCGTTTTGCGATATTATCGTTTGACAATATGCGCGACTCACCTTATTGATTTTCGATATCAAGCATATCGGAGAACAACCATGTCCAAGTATCTGCCCCAAACGGCTGCCGCCCTTGCCACCTGGCTGGTGGTCAATGCGCTGTGGTTCGCCACGCTCACCCCAAGCATCGCCTGAGCGAGCGCAAATCTGGAGCATCCGCCATGACCGTCACCGCCGCCGCCCGGATCTCGATCGCTGTTTCCGCGCTTTCAATCGTGCTGCTCAATTTGCTGCCGATCCTGCCGGCTTCCGCCGCCGTGTTCGGCCCGCTCGGTTAAGCGGTCCAGACAACAGGGAGTTCATACCCATGAACCTGACCAAAGTTTCCGACCCGCTGCTGGGCGCAGCCAAGGTCGTCATCATACTGATCTGCATCGTCCTAATCTTCGGCATGACCATGCTGGGGATCGGCGCCGGGGCAATACTCTCGGTCGGCAACGCCAAGGTCATGGCCGAGCTGGCCAAGGCCGGGGTACCTGAGGGCGGCTTCTGGCTGCTGCTGGCGGCTTTCGGCTTCATCTTTCTGCTGCTGGGGATCGGCTACCGCTTCATGACGCAGCTGCTCAAGATCGTCGACTCGGTGGCCGAGGGCCAGCCCTTTGCACCCGAGAACGCGAACCGCCTCAGCCGGATGGGCTGGCTGGCGCTGGCCGGTCAGGCAGTGATCCTGCCGCTGATGGGGATCACCAGCTGGTTCAAGCCCTATGCCGACAAGGCAGGCCACAACGTTGATGTCGGGTTCGATCTCGATCTGAGCACGATCCTGCTGATCCTGGTGCTGTTCATCCTTGCCCGCGTGTTCCGCGAGGGCTCCGCGATGCGCGACGAGCTGGAAGGAACCGTGTGATGGCCCCCTCAGCAACAGGCCCAGCAACAGGCAAAGTCGTCGTCAAACTCGATGAGCTGCTGTACCAGCGCCGCATGACCCTGACCCAGCTGGCCGAGCGGGTCGACATCACCCTCGCCAATCTCTCGATCCTCAAGACCGGCAAGGCCAAGGCAATCCGCTTTTCGACACTCGAGGCGATCTGCCAGGTGCTGGACTGCCAGCCGGGCGATCTGCTGGGCTTTGATGCGGAAGGAACCGCGCCATGACCCGCCTCCCCACCTGGCGCATCGCTTTGCTGCGATTGTGCTATGCCGCGATCGCCGTCGGGCTGAGCACGATTGTGATCCCCCGGCTGATCTCACTGCCGGCTGACTGGACCAATTCAACCGCCGTCGTCACCTGCTTCCTCGCCGCGATGATGACCATGTGCGCGCTGGGCGTGTTCCGCCCGCTCGCGATGCTGCCGGTGATGCTGTTCGAACTGGTCTGGAAGTTCGTCTTCATGTTCCGCATCGCGTTGGAGCTGTGGCTCAACGGCAAGCTGGAAGGCGCGTTCCTGCAGACCTTCTGGGATTGCGTGCCGATCCTGCTGTTCGTGCCGATCATTCCGTGGCGGCATGTCTGGCACCACCAGCTGCCGCGTACCCGGCTGACCGCGCCCCCAGTCCCCAGTGGTCACTAAGCCGGGAAGGGGCAGTGTCCGCGCAAGGATGCTGCCCCGTTCCCGTTCAGAACACCCCGGGGATCAGTCGCCAACGGGTTTCGCTCTTGAACTCGCGGTAGGCAGGGTCTTCGCTGAGCAGGCGTTCCTCGGCGAGCAACCGCAGCACCTGGGCCCACCAGCCGATGATGTAGATGGTCAGGTTGAGCAGGCTCGGCATGACCATCATCACCCCGATGTGTGCGATCAGATAGCCCGCGTAGATCGGGTGACGAACCAGCCGATAGGGCCCGCTGCGCTTGATCCCGCGGTTCGCCGGAGCAATCCCGAACGAGCGGCGCAGCACCAGCTTGGCCCAGACCTGCAGCAGGTTGCCGAGGAAAATCAGCGCGACCGCCAGCGCGACCAGTTGCGGCACCGGCGAACCAGTGGGCTGGATCAGCAGCGGCGCGGTGGTGGCGGTGATTGCCAAGAGCCAATCGCCCAGCCGCAACGAGATCGCTTCGGTCGGGCGGCGGATCAGCACGAAGATCAGCACCGATAGCTCGGCGATCACAAGCAGCGGCGCGAAGGGATTTGCGCTGACCCAGACGCGCTCGACCAGCCAGATGAACAGGATGACCACGGCGGCCTGCTCGATCCTGTCGAGCACGGCCGGACGCAACAGCGCCCGCCAACCGGTGTACGGCTTCATTCCAACGGCTGCGTTTTCCATCTTGTCCCCGTTTTCGGCAATTGCAGTGCTGCCGGTTTCGCAGGCTATGGTTAACAATTGGTTGGCGGACCCGGTTGGTTCGCAAGGGAAGGTTGCGCGGCGCTCGCTGGCCTTGACATTCCCCGCCCGCTCCGCCAGAGGCGCGCCAGTTCGGCGGGGCTTGCCCCGTCTAACATCCGTCCGAGACAGTTGCTGCGCCGGGTTTGCCGGGGCTTAATTTGCAGCCTAGACGGGGACAGAGCAATTTCCGGCGCTTCGCCCCGATGGGTGCCGCGCCAGTCGGCTGGTTTCAGCCACTCCTTCCCCTTCGCACGGACTCGTCCGCCCGGCTCGCCGGGCGGCAAATGTAGCCGGTCGCGCGGGTTCGCCAGCGCGACCATTTGTGAAGGAGTAAGGCATGGATCGTTCGCAGAAAGCCGAATCGGTCGCATCGCTCAACGCGGTCTTCAATGCTGCCGGGGTGGTTGTGGTTACCCGCAACCTCGGGCTGAGCGTCGCTCAGTCAACCCAGCTGCGCACCAAGATCCGCGATGCCGGTGCGTCGTACAAGGTTGCGAAGAACCGTCTTGCCAAGCTTGCCATTGTGGACACGAACTACGCCGGGATCGGGGACTTGCTCTCCGGCCCGACGGCGCTGGCTTCCTCGGAAGATCCGGTCGCGGCGGCCAAGGCCGTTGTCGAGTTCGCCAAGGCCAACGACAAGATCGAGATCGTTGGCGGCGCGATGGGCACGCAGGTTCTGACCCCCGAAGGTGTCCAGGCGCTCGCCTCGCTGCCCTCGCTCGACGAACTGCGCGCCAAGCTCATCGGGCTGGTCCAGGCCCCGGCGACCAAGATCGCCCAGCTCACCACCGCTCCGGCGGCGAAGCTGGCGCGCGTCTTCGGCGCTTACGCCAAGGCAGCTTGAACGGGATCGTTCGACGAATTTCCATCTATTTAGGAGTGAAACATCATGGCCGATATCGCCAAACTGGTTGAAGAACTTTCGAAGCTGACCGTCCTTGAGGCGGCTGACCTCGCCAAGGCGCTTGAAGAAGCGTGGGGCGTTTCTGCCGCTGCTGCGGTTGCCGTTGCTGCCCCTGCAGGCGGCGGCGCTGCTGCTGAAGCTGCTGAAGAAAAGACCGAATTCGACGTGATCCTGACCGGCGACGGCGGCAACAAGATCGCCGTCATCAAGGAAGTCCGCGCGATCACCAACCTCGGCCTGACCGAAGCCAAGGCGCTGGTCGAAGCCGCGCCGAAGGCGATCAAGGAAGGCGTCTCGAAGGCCGAAGCCGACGAGATCGTCGCCAAGATCACCGCCGCTGGCGGCACCGTCGAGCTCAAGTAAGCTCAGACCGGTTCTTCGGAACAACCGAAGGGCGGCTCCGCAAGGGGCCGCCCTTTTCGTTGATGTGAAGTTGAAACGATTGGCGCCGGAGTTTCCACTCCGGCTCCCACCGCGACCCACGGTTTACGACCCCACGGGCTTAGTGATTGGTGTTACTTCAGTGTCTTCAGGTACTCGATCACTTCTTTGCGCTTGGCAGGATCCTTGAGGCCCGCATAGGTCATCTTGGTGCCCGGCATCGCCTTGCCCGGTGCAGCCAAATAGGCATCGAGCGTCGGATCGTCCCACGTTACGCCCGAGGTGCGATTGGCTTCGGAATAGGCATAGCCGGTCGCACTACCGGCCTTCTTGCCGTGGACGCCGTGCAGGCTCGGCCCGATCCCATGCTGATCCGGCGCAACCGCGTGGCACGATTTGCACTGCGCAAAAGCGGCGGGCGGTCCACCACTGGGCGATGGGTCCGCGGCGGCGGCGACCTGTGTTGTTGCCGCCGTGTCACTCTGCGTCGCCGCAGCCTGATCGCCGGAATCGCCGCAACCGGCAAGCGCCAGTCCAGCCCCGGCTAGCAGTGTCAAACCCAAAGTCTTGCTGCGCATCGCCTGTCCCCTCGCTGGTGATCAATGGGTGCGATAGTTCAGCCGCAAGCCGATCATGTCAATGCCGGGGTTCTGTTCGGCGTTGAACAAACGGGCATGGCTGATGTGGCTCCAGTTCGCTTCGATCGAAACCCGTGGGCTGACCCGCACCCCCAGCCCCAGCTCCGGCTCGAACAGCACCCGGCTGCCCAGTTCGGTACGGAATGTGCCGGTTGAATCGACGCGCCGGTCGGGACCGTCATGGATCACGAGGCCCACGCCGGGGCGCAGGTAGACCGGCCCCTTTCCAATCGTCCAGGCCAATCCGGCGCCGACAAAGCTGGTGTCGCCTTTGGTATTGACCGAGGCAATCACATAGGGCGCTGGCTTGCCAATGGCCGAAAGGCCCTCAATCGGCGCAAAGCGATAACCCGCCTGAAGATCCGCGCCGCCTTCTTCGGTATCGAAGGTGAATGGCGTCTCGACCCCGTGGTCGGCGAGCCCAATGAAAACTTCTTGCGCGGCAGCAGGGCTGGCGACGAGGCAAGCCGCAAGAACCAGCGATGGACGCAGAATTGACGAACGCAGCATTGGGGACCCTTTCCCATCGATCGCAAAAGCGAGCGGCGCCCCTAGCTGTTGCTTTCTTGCCGCAAGCTGAAGCAAATTTGCCGCAGCTTCGCGTCTTCGCCTTGTCGCCTAGCCGCGGCAAGTCCTATCCTGACCGGCTTTATGTCACAGACTTACGCCTTGCAGCCCACCAAAGGCCCGTTCCGCACCGAGCTGGGAGCGACGCTGCGACTTGCCGCTCCGCTGGCAGCGGCAAACCTGCTGCAGATGCTGGTCTATGCGATCGATGTGATCTTTGTCGCGCGGCTCGGCGAGACCGCGCTGGCCGCCTGCTCGCTGGCGACCACGCTGTTCGGGCTGATGATGTGGTGCTTCTCGGGCCTGACCGGGGCCTGCGCGCCATTAATTGCTGCCGAACTGGGGCGCCGCCAGCACGCGGTGCGCGAGGTGCGGCGGACGGTGCGGATGGCGCTGTGGCTGGCGGTACTGGTCGGCCTTGCCGGGATGGCGGTCTGTCTGTTCGGTGAAAGGCTGCTGCTGCTGAGCGGGCAAGACCCCGAAGTGTCGCGCCTAGCCGGACAGTTTCTGGCAATCCTGCTCTGGGCGATGATCCCCAATGTGCTGGCGACCGTGCTGCGCAATTTTGTCTCGGCGCTGGGCCGCCCGGTTTTTGCCACCGCGATTACTGCGCTCGCCGTCGCGGTCAATGCATTGGGCAATTATGCTTTCGTGTTCGGCAATCTCGGCGCGCCTGCCATGGGCCTCGATGGCTCGGCGGTGTCAAGCGTGCTGACGGCGCTGGCGATGCTGGGTGCATACGCGATCGCGATCCAAAGCGACCGGCGGCTGCGCCGCTATCGCATCTTCGGCCGGTGGTGGCGCGCCGAGTGGGCGCGCCTACGCGAAATCGTCCGGATCGGCACGCCGATTGCGCTGATCATCCTGGCCGAAGGTGGTCTGTTCAGCAGCGCCGCATTCCTGATGGGGCTGATCGGGCAGGCCGAGCTTGCTGGCCACACCGTGGCTTTTCAGATTGCCGCACTGGCTTTTCAGATTCCCTTCGGCATCGGTCAGGCCACCACGATCCGCGTTGGCTACCACTATGGGGCAGGTAATCTCGTGGCCATCGGTGCGGCCGGAAGGACGGCAATCTTCATGGCGGTTGGCTATATGATTTTGCCCGCGACATTGATGATTTTTGCCCCGCAGCTTTTGTTGCGGCTTTATGTTGACCCCACGCTGCCGGCCAATGCGACTATGATCGCGCATGCAATCCGCTTCCTGGCAATCGCTGCTGCGTTTCAGTTGATCGACGGATTGCAGGCGGTGCTCGCCGGCGCACTGCGCGGACTGCAGGATACCCGCGTACCCATGCAGATGGCACTCGCGGGCTACTGGCTCTGTGGTTTTGCAACCTCGATCGCGTTGGGCTTCTTTACCCCGCTGGCTGGAACCGGAGTATGGCTGGGGCTGGCCGCAGGGCTGGTGGTGGTTTCCGCCCTCCTCTCATGGCGTTGGCACCGGCGGGCAGAATTGGGGCTGTTGCCCGTCTGATCGCGCAAATTGCCGATCGATCCGCCTTGACGACAGTTGACCTGCTACCCATATGCGCCCCGCTGGCACTCTCTACACGAGAGTGCCAACCGCCACTTTTCAAAGGTAGAGGAACACACCATGGCATTTCGTCCCCTGCACGACCGCGTGCTCGTGCGCCGCGTCGAAGCTGAAGAGAAAACCGCCGGCGGGATCATCATCCCCGACAGCGCCAAGGAAAAGCCCGCTGAAGGCGAAGTGCTCGCCGTCGGCGAAGGCGCCTACAACGAGGATGGCGACCGCATCAAGCCGGACGTCAAGGTCGGCGACAAGATCCTGTTCGGCAAGTGGTCGGGCACCGAAGTCAAGCTCGACGGCGAAGACCTGCTGATCATGAAGGAAAGCGACATCCTCGGCATCATCGGCTGAGCGACGCTCCCTCCCCCAACAATCTCAATTGAAGGAACAGCATCATGGCTGCCAAAGACGTGAAATTCGGGCGCGAAGCCCGCGAACGCATTCTTGAAGGCGTCGACATCCTCGCCAATGCGGTGAAGGTTACCCTCGGTCCGAAGGGCCGCAACGTGGTGATCGACAAGAGCTTCGGTGCACCGCGCATCACCAAGGACGGCGTTACCGTCGCCAAGGAAATCGAGCTCAAGGACAAGTTCCAGAACATGGGCGCGCAGATGCTGCGCGAAGTCGCCTCGAAGACCAACGACCTCGCCGGCGACGGCACCACCACCGCTACCGTGCTGGCGCAGGCGATCGTCCGCGAGGGCATGACCTCGGTTGCGGCCGGCATGAACCCGATGGACCTCAAGCGCGGGATCGACCTCGCCGTGGGCAAGGTCGTCGAAGATCTCGTCAAGCGCTCGAAGCCGGTCGCCGGCTCGGCCGAAATCGCCCAGGTCGGGATCATCTCGGCCAATGGCGACCGTGAAGTCGGCGAAAAGATCGCCGAAGCCATGGAAAAGGTCGGCAAGGAAGGCGTGATCACCGTCGAGGAAGCCAAGGGCCTCGAGTTCGAACTCGATGTCGTCGAAGGCATGCAGTTCGACCGCGGCTACCTCTCGCCCTACTTCATCACCAACCCCGACAAGATGACGGTCGAGCTGGATAACCCCTACATCCTGATCCACGAGAAGAAGCTCTCGTCACTCCAGGCGATGCTGCCGGTGCTCGAAGCGGTGGTCCAGTCGGGCCGTCCGCTGCTGATCATCGCTGAAGACATCGAAGGCGAGGCGCTGGCCACCCTGGTGGTCAACAAGCTGCGCGGCGGCTTGAAGGTCGCTGCCGTGAAGGCCCCGGGCTTCGGCGATCGCCGCAAGGCGATGCTGCAGGACATTGCGATCCTGACCAAGGGCGAGATGATCAGCGAAGACCTTGGCATCAAGCTGGAATCGGTTACGCTCGGCATGCTCGGCCAGGCCAAGCGCGTCTCGATCGACAAGGACAACACCACCATCGTCGACGGTTCGGGTTCGGCCGATGAGATCAAGGCCCGGGTCGAACAGATCCGCGCCCAGATCGAAACCACCACCAGCGACTACGACAAGGAAAAGCTGCAGGAACGTCTGGCCAAGCTGGCCGGCGGTGTGGCCGTGATCAAGGTCGGCGGGGCTTCGGAAGTCGAAGTGAAGGAGCGCAAGGACCGCGTTGACGATGCGCTGCACGCCACCCGCGCCGCAGTGGAAGAAGGCATCGTTCCCGGCGGCGGTACCGCGCTGCTCTATGCCACCAAGGCACTGGAAGGCCTCAAGGGCGGCAACGACGATCAGACCAAGGGCATCGATATCGTCCGCAAGGCGATCACTGCCCCGGTCAAGCAGATCGCAACCAACGCCGGTCACGATGGTGCGGTCGTTTCGGGCAACCTGCTGCGTGAGAACGACGAAACCCAGGGCTTCAACGCCGCGACCGACGTCTACGAAAACCTGGTCAAGGCCGGGGTGATCGATCCGACCAAGGTCGTCCGCACCGCGCTGCAGGATGCAGCTTCGGTGGCCGGCCTGCTGATCACCACCGAAGCGGCGATCAGCGAGAAGCCCGAAGACAAGCCGGCGATGCCCCCGATGGGTGGCGGCATGGGCGGCATGGGCGGAATGGACTTCTAAGCGAAGTCCGTCAGCTCAGGCTGAACGAAACGCGGGGGCCGGAAGAGCGATCTTCCGGCCCCTTTGTTGTTTGGAGTTGAACCGGTCGCGATAGCCAAACGACCTTGCCGCACCTGCCGCAATGATCGGCTTAGAGGGCAAGGAGCGACCACAATGCAAAAATTCATGAAACCGGGCCGGGCCACGGCCGCCAGTGCCGCACTGGCAGTCGCGCTGCTGGCCGCACCGCAGACGGCCATGGCCGACACTTGCGCCATGGCCACCAACAACGGTCAACCCAACAACTTCTCGTTCACCGGACTGAACGACAACGGCTACAATCCAGTCACCAGTTCCACCGTGCTCGCCGAACCGACGACGATCGTCTGCGGCCGCAATTCGACCGCCACCGGTACCAATGCGACGGCCAACGGCGCGAACACCACGGTTGGACAAGACGGCACCGCAATCGGCGCGGGTGCCAGCGCAACCGGCCTCGGCTCGGTTGCGCTCGGCTCGGGCAGCAGCGACGGCGGCGTGGCGGGCGTGGTCTCGATTGGCGCGGCCGGCTCTGAACGGCGGCTGATCAACCTGGCGGCAGGGACCGCTGGGACCGACGCGGTCAATCTCAACCAGCTCAATCTGGTCTCCGCCACGGCCAATACCGCACTGAGCGACTCAGCCACCGCCTTGACGGCGGCGACCACGGCGCAATCGAATGCGGCCACCGCGCTCAGCAATTCGAGCACGGCTCTGGCCGCCGCGACGACAGCGCAGACCACGGCCACCACCGCACTCTCAACTGCAACGGCCGCGCAGACCACAGCCAATACGGCGCTGTCCAACACGATCACACTGCAAACCAGTGTCACAACTTTGCAATCGTTGGTGAGCAGCCAAACCACCCAAATCAACAGCCTGTTCAATCTGGTGACCGCCAACCAGACCGAAGCGCGGCGTGGGATCGCCGCTGCCGTTGCCATGGCCGATGCGCCCTTCCCGTCCGCACCGGGGCGGACCAGTTATGCCACCAACGCGGCGATCTATCGCGGAGAGCCGGCCTTCAGCCTGTCGCTGACCCACCGCCTGAGCACCGACACGCCCTTCGCGATCTCGTTTGGGGCCAGCTATGCGGGCGGCAAGGACACGGCCTTCCGGGTGGGCGTGGCCGGGGAGTTCTGAACAAGGCTGACTGGGCCACCGGGCGGGCCGGGAGGAGCGATCTTACCGGCCCTTTCGCTTGGACGCGGACTGCGCACACTGTTAGGCTGCGTCCGACCACCCGGCAGGAGTATCGCCATGATCCGTCAAGCCACCCTTGCACTCGCCCTCACCCTGACGGCTTGTGCCACCACCTCCGCGCCAACTGCAGAGAGTTACGCGGCGGTCCTGGCTGATCCGGCCCGGCCCGAAGCGGATCGGGCGAAGGATGCGGCGCGCAAGCCTGCCGAGCTGCTCGCTTTCGCCGGGATCGAACCGGGGATGCGGGTGGGCGACTTCGTGATGGGCGGGGGTTACTTCAGCCGGGTACTGGCGGCGGCGGTTGGGCCGAGCGGGCGGGTCTACGCTTTCCAGCCCAAGGAGTTCATCGCCTTCCGCGCTGCCTATGGCGAAGAGCAGAAGACCGTTGACGATGCCTATGCCAATGTCGATGCCGTCGCCGGGTCCTTTGCCGCCCCGGATTTTCCGGCAGGGCTTGATGCGATCATCACGATCCAGAACTTCCACGATCTCTACCTCAAGCCCTTCCCGGCCGACTTCAGCGCGAAAGCCAGCGCGGCGCTGTTCGCGGCGCTGAAGCCCGGCGGAGCTCTGGTGGTGGTCGATCATTCGGCTTTGCCTGGAACCGGCACAACGGCGGCTGACGGGCTGCACCGGATGGAGCGCGCAGCGGCGATCGCGGCATTGACCACAGCCGGGTTCAAGCTGGAGGCAAGCAGCGACATGTTCGCCCGGCCCGCCGATCCCCGCACCACCAATGTCTTCGATCCGGCGATCCGCGGCCAGACCGATCAGTTCACGCTGCGGTTTCGTAAACCCCACAAGTAATAACCCTTGGGCACATATACCTGCGGCCACTCGTGCAAAAAGTGCGCTTCGTCGCGCGATCATTGCGCCCAGATGACGGTCCGTTAGCCAGATTGAAAGCATGTTTGGGCTAGATCGCTTTCTGTGACGACGGGTTTTTTCACGCGTGCATTCGCTGCGCTCGCTTTGGCCGGGGGTGCTTTTGCACCGCTTTCGGCCGCTCGTGCCGATTCGCTTGAAAGCGCTTTCGACAAGGCACTGGGGACTGAGCAACGCGCGCCCCTGCCGACCGGGCCGATCCTGCCGCCCACAGCCCAGCCCTATGTTGCGCCTGCGACACCCCGGATCGCTGGCTCCGGGCTCGAAGCGATGCTCGCCTCGGTCGCGCCTGCGGACCAGGGCCGGATCGGGGTCGCGGCGATCGATCTCGCCACCGGACGCGCGGTATCGGTGCTGGGCGATCAGCCTTTCCCGATGGCCAGCACCAGCAAGATCGCTATCGTCGCGACATTTCTGGACATGGTCGATCGCGGACAATTCCGCCTGAGCGACCAGTTTCCGCTGATGATCCCGGTCCCATCGGGCAAGTATTCCACCGCCGTTGCGCCGGTCCGGCCTGGCCAGATGATGAGCGCGCAAAGCCTCATCGAACTCACCATCACCCGCAGCGACAATCAGGCGACCGATGCCTTGCTCGCCGCAGTCGGCGGCCCGGCCGCGGTCAACCGTTGGCTGCGGCAGGCCGGGATCCCGGGCATGCGGCTCGATCGCGATATTGCCACGCTGGTGCGTGACGATGGCCAGGTCAATCCGGCCACGACGATCGACGCGCGCGACAGTGCTACTCCGCAATCGATGGCGCGGCTGATTGCCGGCCTCTATCGTGGCGAGTGGCTCAGCCCGGCCAGCCGGGCCGTGCTGATCGGAGCGATGGAGCGCTGCGAGACCGGCAAGCGCCGCATACCCGGCATGTTGCCCAGCGGCACCCGTGTGGCGCACAAAACCGGGACACTGAGCAATACCGCCAGCGATGTCGGCATCATCCACACCCCGGATGGTCGCGCGATCGTGGTGGCGATTTACGTCACCGGCCAGGGCGGCAAGCGTGGGCGCGATGACCGAATCGCCACGATCGCCCGCACGCTCTATGATGGCTACCTTTCCGAAGGTTCCGGCGCACGCCGCACTGCTTTCCGTTAAGCCGGCCTCTCTCAGGGTTGTCGCTCGGCCCAATTTGGAGCCAATTTGGATCAGCCATGCCGTTTGGCTTGGGATTTGGCCGCCGAATCGCTATGTTGCGGCAGCGACCATGCTTGAAGAGGCTGACCGGTGTACATGACGGAGCTCGGTTCCACTCGGAATCCGCTTGAGGGATTGACCAGCAAGCAGCGCGAAGTGCTGGACCTGCTGATTCAGCACAAGACTTCGAAAGAGATCTCACGGATCCTCGGAATTTCGCCATATACGGTCGATCAGCGGATCAATTTTGCCCGGAGCAAGCTGGGCGTGGCGAGCCGCAATCAGGTTGCGCAGGAATATCGCCGCCTGGTCCAGACATACGAACGATCCGTATATCAAAAATCGGATATGGCGGCGTCGGCAATCCCGCTCGATAGCGATGGCCGGGACAGGCTCGAAAGTGTTCTGGCCCTGCCGCAGGCAGAGCTAGCTATCCCCGGTCGCACTACCCTCTTCAAGGAGCGGGATGGCGCAGAAGACTTTCGGGTCTGTCCTGAACTGCTCGATGGTCGTTGGGGTACTTTGGCGCGGCTTGGCGTGATCGCCGGTCTAGCGGTGATTTTCGCGGTCGCCATTCTTGGGGGCATGAGCCTGTTCACGGTAGCCTCACAGATTATGCTTCAATAACCTGCAAAGCAGCTCAGATTCTGACGGGTACAGCAATAGCCCAAACAGGGGAGCACGCTTTCAATGACAATGACCAAATCCATTGCGCAAATCCGGATTGCCCGCGAACTTGCCGAAGCCGAAGCAACGCTGAACGAGGCTCTGCTCAAGCAATCAAACCTGCTTTCTACCATGCTGATCGCACGCCGCGAAACTGGCGTTGGGGCAACCTTGGGGCATGACGCGCTGATGCGGTTGGTGAAGTCACAGCAAACCTTGCTTACCGCCGGCGGTGATCTCGCGCGGGTGCACGGGCGCTTGCTCGAGATTGGAAAGGATCTGGATGTAGTGCGGATGGAAGAGGATTGCCCTGAACTTCCCAAACCAACCGGCCTTGCCGAAGCTGCCTGAAACGGTTGAACAACCATGCAACTGACGATCTATTCAACCAGCTTGCTCGTGCTGCTGTTCGCGGTATCTTTGCGAGGCTCGGTTCCCGAGCGGCTGATAGTCTGGATCGCTCTGGCAATCGACGTGACCGATCAAATCTATCACGCGTTTTATGGTCCCAGCGATTTCACCAAGGTCGATTGGGTCCATGTGCTGATCGACACCAGCGGCTTTTGTGCAGTACTTTGGGTCGCCTTGGGCGCGAACCGCTTCTGGCCGCTGCCAGTTTGCTCGCTCCACCTGCTGGGGCTAACCGGACATGCCGCCGTTCTGCTCGGCGTGCCGGGACTCAACCAAATATATTGGGCCATGCTGAACGTGACCGACTATGTTCAGGTGCCGATCATTGTGCTGGGCATGATCGCCCATATGCGGCGGGTTGATCGAATAGGCCCATACCGAAGTTGGCGCGAGGGCTGGCTCGTTCCGCCGTTCCTGTTGAAGCCGCAACCAAAACCGCTCGCTGCCTGAAAGGCCGCCCGGACCAGATCCGGGCGGCCTGGTGCAAGAATCAGAAATCCACGCTCGCCCTTGCATAGAGGTAACGCCCGTTGAGCCCGAAGGGCGAGAAGATCGAGAATGGAATGTACTGCTGGTTGGCAGGATAGACCCCACCTACCGCTGCCGGGCGCGGGCCGAAGGGTGAGCGATCGGGATAAACATCGAACACGTTGTCTACGCCGATCGCGACATTGATCTGCTCAATTGGCTGTAAGCGCAGTTCGATATCGGTGATCCATTTGGCGCGCAGGAAGATATCGTCGGGGCCATAGTCGGTCAGACTGGTAGGCGCGGCAATCGGGTTGGCGGCACCGGGTGAGGTCACCTTGCCATAGCGGGTCGAGCGCAGCGTCAGCCCCACCGGACCCAGATCGCCATCGAGGCTGAGCACCACCTTGTCGCGCGGCTGGCCTTCGGTGAAGCGCAGCCCCTCAACCCGGCCGAACAGAATCAGCCCCGGGATCGTCGCCAGCGGGCCCAGATCGTTCTTGCGCGCGAGGATCGTCTGCTCGTTGTAATTGTAGGCTGCGGTCAGCGTCCACTTGCCAAAGCCTTCTACCGGCAGCCGCCAGTTGAGCACCGCGTCCACGCCCTGGGTGCGGGTGTCGAGCCCGTTGATAAAGAACCGTGCCGCGCCAACCGAGCTAAACCCGCCAGCATCGAGCACCGCCTTGACCGCCGCGTTGACCGAGGCAGTTCCGCTTCCAGCTGCGCCCAGGTTTTCGGTCAGCACGATCCGGTCATTGATCCGGATGTTGTAATAGTCGACCGTCAAGGTCAGCCCGTTGAACGGCTGCGCGGTGAACCCACCCGACAGGTTGAACGAACGCTCGGGTTTCAGGTCCTTTGAACCCAGCGCCCGCGCGATTGGGCTGCCGACTGCCAAGGTCGAGATATCGACCGGCAATCCGCCAATGAAATTGGTCGATGTCGTGGTGAAATACTGCTGATGCAGCGACGGTGCGCGGAAGCCGTTGGAAACCGAGCCACGCAGCGCGAAACCGGGGGCAAATTCATAGCGCGCCGCGAACTTGCCGGTCACCGTGTTGCCGAAATCCGAATAGTGCTCAAACCGCCCCGCCACCGTCGTGGTCAGACCGTCGACAATGTCGGTATCAAGCTCAACATAGGCGGCATAGCTGCTGCGTTTGACATTGGTATTGCTGGCCGTGGGAATACCGGGGAAGCCCTGCATGCCAGCTGCCGCGGCACGGCCCGGGAAGCTGCAAGTGGTGCCGTTGAACACGCCCTGCTGCAAAGCGCAGAGCACCGCATCGGTGGTGGCGAACGAAGCCCGGAACAGCGGGCCGATGGCGAAAGACAAGGTTTCACCCGGACGGATCTTGAACCGCTCGGCTCGCGATTCCACGCCAAATGCTACCGTCAACGGTTTGGCAAACCCAACATCGAATTCGCGGCTGGCATCGATATTGGCGAGATACTGGCCATATGCCAGCCCGCCAGCATCGGCTGAGCGCGCCGCTTGTGGACCAAAGGTGGTATTGAGCGAATTCTCCACCCGGTAGTCGAAGCCATTGTGGCCATAGCCGAACGAGCCATCGACGTTCCATTCACCCGCCGTGGTGCGCAGCCCTATGGTGCCGGCATAGTCGGTCAGATCGGATTGGATGAATGGCAGGAAGCCATCCGGGGTCAGGCCGACGAAATTGGCGTTGGTCGGTGCCTGATTGGGGGCGAGTACAGAGAAATCGCGGTTGGCTGCGGCATTGGCCTGACGATAGTTCGCCGCGCTCAATGAATCGCGCTGGTTGAAGCTGGCGAAAGCATAAAGCTCCAGGCTGTCACCCACCGGTACCGCCGAATTCATGAAGATCAGGAAATCGTCGGCCTCGGGATCGCCAAAGCGGAACTGCAGCCGGTTGAAGGTCAACTCGCGCGGGTCAAAAGTTGTCGCAGTGGGACGGA
>CAZVMC010000005.1:15902-45361 GCA_964628635.1 uncultured Novosphingobium sp.
TGCAGCCGGTTGAAGGTCAACTCGCGCGGGTCAAAAGTTGTCGCAGTGGGACGGATGTAATTCGGGCGCAGGTCGAAACCCCTGGCGGTTGGTATAGCCGCGATGGCGGTATTCCAGCGTGAAATTGATATAGCCGCCGTCGGTCCCAAAGAACGGCAGCCCGATATTGGTGGCGAGCGAATAACTCTCGCCATCGCTGACCTTGCGTTCACCGTCGGTATTGGCAAGGAAATAGCGCGTATCGGTCGGATCGAGCACCGGTTGGCCACCAACAGTTTGCAGCCCGGTGACATTGGCGACCCCGGCAATCGTGGTGTCATACTTGCCGTAGCTGATAGTCGCCCGCCCGCCGGCATCGGCACGCTTGAGCTGGATGTTGATGACACCGGCGATCGCGTCTGAGCCGTACTGCGAAGAGGCCCCGTCGCGCAGCACTTCGATCCGTTCGATCGCCAGCGCCGGGATCGAATTCATATCAACCGCTGCCGAACCGCGCCCGACCGTGCCGTTGATGTTGAGCAAGGCCGAGACGTGTCGGCGTTTGCCGTTGACCAGTACCAGCGTCTGATCGGGGCCCAGCCCGCGCAGTGTTGCGGGGCGCAGCGCATCGGACCCGTCCGCGATCGCCGGTTGCGGGAAATTGAAGCTGGGCACCAGCTTGCTGAGGATGCGGTTGGTTTCAACCTGGCCGCCGTTGGAAATCGCTTCTGACGAAAGCACGTCGATCGGCACCGCCGAGTTGTCGACCGTACGTCCGGTTGAGCGGGTGCCCGTGACGATGATCTGCGGTGCGTCCGTCTCTTCCGCCGCAGCCTCGTCCTGCGCCCAGGCCGGCGCAGCAAGTGTGAGAGTGGAGAACGAAACAAGCAAGGCTGAGCGGACAGTGCGCATCATAGGTTCCCTTTGGTTCGGCGATCCACTGCTGCGGCATTGCACCGCCATCTGGATAGACGAAGCCTAGAGGGTCGAATGCCTATCGCAACACAAACCGACTGAACCGCGCGACACGGCGTAACTGTGTTGCGTGCAAGCCACGCGGAACTATGGCCATGGAGTCGATGGGCCGGCGCTGCTTTGCGGGTAACAGAAAAAGCCTTCGCGGCGCCTATCCGAACTGCTCTTTGCGCGGCCCCAGATAGCCGAACAGATAGGCCGCGACTTTGCGCATCTGGATTTCCTCCGCTCCTTCGGTGATCCGGTACCGGCGGTGATGGCGGAAGATATGCTCGAACGGCTTATGCCGCGAATAGCCGATCCCGCCGTGGACCTGCATCGCCCGATCAGCCGCCTCGCAGACCAGCCGGTTGGCGTAGTAATTGCACATGCTGATTTTGTCCGAGAGGCGGTGCTCGATGTCCTTGTGCTCCAGCTGGTCCATTTCCCACGCGGTTTTGTAAATCAGCGTGCGTAGCATCTCGCATTGGGTGGCGAGTTCCACCAGCGGGAACTGGATACCCTGATTGCGCGCCAGTTCCTGCCCGAACGGCTTGCGTTCCCGCGCGTACTTGACCGATTCCTCAAGGCAATAGGTGGCCGCCCCAAGCGAGCTCGCGGCCTGACGGATCCGGTTCTGGTGGACGAAGCTTTGCGCGATCGACAAGCCGCCATCGACCGGGCCAAGCACCGCCGCTTCGGGCACCCAGCAATCCTCGAAATGCATCCGGGGATGATCGGTTGGCATGTTGAATGTCCACATATACTCATCAACCACCATTCCGGGATTCTCGATCGGCACCAGCAAGCAGGTAATCCCCTTGGTATCACCGTCGTTGCCGCTGGTGCGGCAGAACGCCGCGCAGTGTGTCGCCACGTGCATCCCGGTAATCCACATCTTGCGCCCATCGATCCGCCAGCCTGAAACGCCATTTCGGTTCTCTCGAATAGCGCGTGTCTCCATATGGGTTGCATCTGAGCCGTGATCGGGCTCGGTCAGTCCGAAAGCGACACGGCGGGTTCGGTTGAAGCCACCGAGGATGAATTCTTGCTGCTGTTCCGGCGTACCGAAGTGTTCGAACATCGCCACGAACGGGAAGTTTCCAACGATCGAATGCTCGTTCTGTAGATCGTTGTGCAGGCCGAGGCCCTTGGCCGCAAACCGATCGCGGATCACCGCCATCCACAGGTTCGAGCCATCCTTTCCGCCGTATTTCTTGGGCGCGGAGAAGCGCCAGTGCCCAGCCTTGTCGGCGCGGATCGAGGCTTCGCGCAGCAGCATTTCCCATTCGCGCCGCGGCAGGCCGCCATTCTCGAAATCAGTCCGCGCCCATTCGCGGCGGTGATCGAAGAAGCGGATATTGTCATCCTGCTGTTCAAGCGGCTTGATCTCCGCAGCAATGAAAGCATCCAGCTCGGCCAGATAAGCCTCGAGTTCGGCAGGGATTGAGAAATCCATCAGGTTGATCCTTGTGCGGTTTCGGCGTCCCATTGCGCGTGGGCCAGGGCCAGCGAAGGGTATTTCGGCATGTCGGCGGCGAGCTTACCCAGCGCCATTCGGCGCAGTCTGGCGAGCAGGCCGGGTGTCGAGAGGTCCTGTTTGCCTTCCAACAAGTCAGCGGCCAATCCCGCGTCGCTCGCAACCGGGCGCTGGGCAAATTCGCGGGCGACAATTCCCAATGCGTTGCGCGCCACGGCCAGATCGAACCGTCCGCGCCCGGTGACCAGCGGCTTCACCTCGTTGCCCAGCCATTCCGAAACGGCGGTCAGGATTTCGGTGCCGTCAGGTTCACCCTGGCCGGGCTCGACCGGGTGCAGCGCAGGCGGAAGCGGTCGCTGGCGTTCGGCTGCGGGAGCGATCTCCTCCAGCAACAACAACAGATCGAGCTCCTGCTCACTGGTGCGCCGCGCGACGACTACACGCTCGACCGAGCGATCCTGCCCGGCGCGCCAGTAGGCGCCCATCTGCAAGCAGCCGAGCGCCCACCACAGGGTACGGTAGATCGTCCAGAACCGGAACCGCGCGGGATCGAACTTCGCGCCGCTCGCCGCTTCATAAGCCGCAACCAGCTCTGCCAGTGGCGCGAGGCCATAGGCCCGGCGGTCTGGGCGAGAAAAGCGCCAGACTGTCATGCAGCCAAAGGCCAAGTCTTCGTGCCAATCGCCCCGGTGCGCCAGCTCCCAATCGAGCACCCCGGTCAGCCGCGAAGCTTCGACCAGCAAGTTGCCGAGGCGGAAATCGCCGTGAACCAAGACCGGCGGAACTGGGATGGGAAGGTTTGCTTCCAGCCAGCACAAGGCGAGTGCAAGGATCGGACGATCGCCGCCGTAAGCCAAGAACCGCGCCTTGAGTTCTGCGAGCGCGGCAGCTGTATCCATCGTCGGCACCGACAGCCTGCTGCAATCGGTGCGGTGCACGGCGGCAAGCTGGCTGGCAATGTCGCGGATCAGGACCGATCCTTCGGCATTGGGTAGAATCGCGCCGGGATCCGGCGTCCCCGGCAAAGCGCGCATCACAAAGCCCGAGCCGACTTCATCATCCGGCTCAAGCTCAAGCAGAACTTCTGGCGCAAGCACTCCTGCCGCGCGGGCGGCGCGGATCACGGCCGCCTCGGTCGCATGGTCCAGCGGCCGTCCTGCCATCATTTCTAGCGAGGGCGCGCGGCGCAGTACGCAGGTTTCAGTCCCCGCCGTAAAGCGCCAGCTTTCCATATTGGCACCGCCGGAAAGCCGTTCGAGATCTTGCGGTGGCGGCAACCCGCAGCGCGCCAGTGCGCGGGTCAGTCCCTGAACCAGCCGCCCATGCGGATCGGGATTCTCCGCGTCCATCGCGGCAAGGTTAAGTGCGCGATTAAATCCGTCAAGAGCGCAGGCTTGATCCGCGTGAGAGCAAAGAAAAGGGCGCAGAGGTTGCCCCCTGCGCCCCAATCTTTTGCCGTTTGGCGAAGATTACATCTTCTTGCCGGCATCCGCAGCAGCAGCAGCAGCGTCGGTGGCAGCCGAAGCGGCTTCCGAAGCGGCGCCAGCAGCGGCGGTCGCAGCAGCCGAAGCGGCACCAGCAGCTTCAGTGGCGGCGGTGGTCGCAGCAGCAGCGGCGTCGGTGGCAGCAGCCGAAGCGTCAGCAGCAGCTTCCGTGGCGGTCGCAGCAGCGTCCGAAGCGGTTGCAGCGGCATCTTCAGCCTTGCTGCAAGCCGAGAGAGCGAGAGCGGCGCTGGCAGCAGCGGCGACGAGAACGATCTTGCGCATGTGTGGTATTCCTTGAACAGCGAGTGGACCCCGCCCGGCACGCCGCCCGAGAGCAAACGACACCGCACGGAAAGCCTACTTCATCAGTAGACTTCGCCATTCAAATAATGCCCTTCGAACCGGTATGCAAGCGATAGGTGCATACCAGACGAAATTTGGCTGATTCGCGATATTGCCTGCAATTGTGGCAAGGTCATGACCAAGCCAAATCCGGCCAATCCACCGCTGGCACGCGGCGGTGATTCGCAAATCGCGCGGCAGCTTGCTACCTCGCCGGGATGGACGCCAAACAGCACCTCTACCTCGTCGACGGATCGGCCTATATCTTCCGCGCCTATCACCGCCTGCCCCCGCTGACCAACCCGCAGGGCGTGCCGGTTGGCGCGGTTTATGGTTACACAACAATGCTTTGGAAGCTGGCCGACGATCTCAACAAGGCTGACGGGCCGACGCACCTGGCCGTTGTGCTCGACAAGTCGGGCAAATCGTTCCGCAACGAAATCTACCCAGACTACAAGGCCAACCGCCCGCCCCCACCCGAAGACCTGCGCCCGCAGTTCCCCCTGATTCGCGACGCGACCCGCGCCTTTTCGCTGCCGATGATCGAGGAAGAGAATGTCGAAGCAGACGATATGATCGCCTCCTACGCCCGCGCCGCCACAGCGCGCGGCTGGGACGTGACGATCGTTTCGTCGGACAAGGACCTGATGCAGCTGGTCGGTCGCGACACCTCGGTTGAGCAAGGCGGCGAGGTCGACATGCTCGATACGATGAAGAACCTGCGGATCGAGGCAGCAGAGGTGATCGAGAAGTTCGGGGTCGGGCCAGAGCTCGTCGGCGATGTCCTGGCGCTGATGGGCGATACGGCCGATAACGTCCCCGGCATTCGCGGGATCGGCCCAAAGACCGCGACCAAGCTGATTCAGGACTATGGCACCTTGGAAGGCGCGCTGGCAGCTGCGCCCACGATGAAGCCCTCGAAGATGCAGCAAAGCCTGATCGAACAGGCCGAGATGGCGCGGCTTTCACGCGTGCTGGTCGCGCTCAAGGAGGATTGCCCGCTGCCGCTGGCACTCGACGATCTCAAGCTGGGCGCGATCCCCCCAGATCCGCTGGCGGCCTTTCTGGAGGAGCATGGCTTCAACAGCCTACTCAAGCGGCTGGGCGAAGGGCGCGGCAGCCCCGAGCGCAAGACCCAGCTCAATCCGGCCAAGCCCGTTACCGCCGGCGCGCAACCAGCAACCGGGGGCAGCCGCCAACCGCTGGCCGAACTGCCGCCGATCGACCGCTCGCACTACGCCTGTGTGCAGGATCGCGCCGCGCTGGAGGACTGGGTCGCGCGGGCTTTCGCCGCGCGACTGGTGGCGGTCGATACCGAAACCTCGGCGCTTGATGCGATCAGCGCCGATCTGACTGGAGTCAGCCTGTGTATCGGCGCAGGGCAGGCCTGCTACATTCCGCTCGGCCATGGCGGGACCGACATGTTCGCTGAGAAGCCCCCGCAAGTGCCCGTGGCCGAGGCGATTGCCTTGCTCAAACCGCTCTTGGAAAGCGATGCGGTGCTCAAAGTCGGCCAGAACATCAAATACGATCTCAACGTGCTGGCCCGTTACGGCGTGAATGTCGCCCCGATCGACGACGCGATGATCGTCAGTTTCGATCTCGACGCCGGGCGCAGCGAGGATGGTATCGGAGGCGGCCACGGGATGGACGAACTCGCTCGCCGCCACCTTGGCCACACCTGCATTTCGTTCAAGGAGCTGTGCGGGACCGGCAAGAAGGCGATTCCCTTCGGCGAAGTGCCGTTGGACCGCGCCACCGAATATGCCGCCGAAGATGCCGAGGTGACCTGGCGGCTCCACCGGCTTTTGAAGCCGCGCCTGTCCGACGAGGCCGCGACGCGAATTTATGAGCGGGTCGATCGTCCGCTGATCCCGGTGGTGGCCGAGATGGAGCGCCACGGGGTCAAGGTCGACCGCGAGCGGCTTTCCGGCCTCTCCGCGACCTTCGCGGATGAGATCGCCAAGCTGGAGGCCGCGATCCACGAAGCTGCGGGGCAACCCTTCACCATCGGCAGCCCCAAGCAGCTGGGCGAGGTGCTGTTCGTCAAGCTGGGCTACAAGGGCGGCAAAAAGGGCAAGTCAGGCGATTTCTCGACTGACCAATCGGTGCTTGAACGGCTTGCCGGTGAAGGCGCGGAGGTCGCCACCAAGGTGCTCGAATGGCGTCAGCTTTCCAAGCTGCGCTCGACCTATACCGAGGCGCTGCAAGAGGCGATCAACCCCGCTACCCAGCGCGTTCATACCAGCTACAGCCTGGTCGGCGCGCAGACCGGGCGACTTTCCTCGACCGATCCCAACCTGATGAACATCCCGATCCGGACCGAACTGGGGCGGCAGATCCGCGATGCCTTTGTGGCCGAACCAGGGAACGTGCTGCTGGCGGCGGACTACAGCCAGATCGAGCTGCGGCTGGCGGCGCATATGGCCGATGTGCCATCGCTGAAGGAAGCCTTCGCGGCGGGTGAAGACATCCACGCCCGCACCGCGATGGAGATGTTCGGCGAGGTCAACCGCGATACCCGCGGGCGGGCCAAGACGATCAACTTTGCGATCCTCTATGGGATCAGCCGCTGGGGGCTGGGTGGTCGGCTGGGGGTGAGCTCGGACGAGGCGCAGGCGATGATCGACCGCTATTTTGAGCGCTTCCCCGGCATCCGCCATTACATCCACAGCACCTTGGAAAGCGTGCGCAGCCAAGGCTATTCGGAGACCCTGTTTGGGCGGAAAACATGGTTCCCGCGGATCAACTCCTCCAACCCCAACGAACGCGCCGGCAGCGAACGCGCCGCGATCAACGCGCCGATTCAGGGTACCGCAGCCGACATCATCAAGCGCGCGATGGCGCGGATGAACCCGGCACTGGCGGCGGCCGGGCTCGGCCATGTCCGGATGCTGCTGCAGGTCCACGACGAACTGGTGTTCGAACTGCCCGAGGGCGATGTTGCGGCGGCCAGCGCGGTGATCGAGCGGGTGATGGCCGGCGCCGCCGAACCGGCAGTGCCGCTCTCGGTGCCGCTAGGGGTTGAGATCGGCAGCGGGCCAAGCTGGGGGGCGGCGCATTGATTCCTACCAACACGCCCGATTTCAGCACCATGGTTGCCGTCAGCAAGGCGCTTCCCGGCGCGGGTGTAGCCGCCGGGATCGCCATTGCTGCGGCCTTGGCGTTGCACCTCGCGGTCTTCGCGCTGCTCGACCGGCTGGCGCGCCGCTCCGCCTCGCAGTCTGACGATATCGTGTTCGACCGGCTGCGCCAGCCGCTGCGCTGGTCGCTGGTCGCGGTGGGGATTGCACTCGCGGGCGAGGCCAATGCCCTGGTCGCGCGCGCCTGGGAGCTGGGCGGGCGGTTCGTGGTCCCGGCGCTGCTCGGCTGGACAATCTTCGCGCTGGTCAAGTCCTTCGCACAGGTCATGACACTCAAGGCTGAGGCTGGCGAGAATGACGAGATCGCCCGCAGCCGCACCACCCGGATCGCTATCTTCAGCCGCACCGCGGGCTTCCTGATCGTCTTCGTCACCATCGCGCTGATGCTGTTTGCGATTCCCGCTGTGAAGGCGATCGGCACCACGCTGCTCGCTTCGGCCGGTCTGGCCACGCTGGTGGTCGGCGCGGCGGCGCAGCCCGCGCTGCGCTCGCTCATCGCCGGGATCCAGATCGCGCTGACCGAGCCAATCCGGATCGGCGACTATGTGGTGATCGAGGGCGAATCTGGCCGGATCGAGGATATTCGCCTGTCCTACGTGGTGCTGCGCACGGGGGACGAACGCCGAGTGATCGTGCCGACCGCCAAGTTCCTCGACGGATCGTTCCAGAACTGGACCCGGGTCGGCGGCGGGATCACCGGTTCGGTCGTCTTGCCGGTCCGCCCCGATGCCGATGTCGCCAAGATTCGCGCGGCCTATGAGAGCCTGATCGCTTCCGACGAGGACTGGGACAAACGCACCGCTGCGCTGCAAGTCTCCGAAGCCAATGTCGGCTCGGTCGAACTCAAATTGGTGATGAGCGCGACCGATCCCGCCAAACTCAACCGCCTGCGCCGCACCATGCGCGAGGCGATGCTCGACTGGCTTCGGCGCGAAATGCCGGATGCCTTGTGCATGGAGCCTTGAGGGCCATCCTACCCCTTTAGGGGAGGGGACCCACGCAGTGGGGGCGGGGCTCGCGCGAGTACACCTGACTACTGATTGGAACGCGACGCCGACCCGCCGCTGCGCCTGATCGCGCCGTCAGGAGTACTTGCTGGAGCCTCTCCACCAGCTTCGCTGGTCCCCCTCCCCTAAAGGGGAGGATGCGCCTTAATGCTTCGCCGCCCGCGTCGAGCTCACCATCCCCGGGGCAACAAAGCCGATCGGGTTGGGGACGATCGCCGCCGCGTTCTTCTTCAGCTCGCCTTTGATCTTGGCATATTCGGCTTCCATCTCGGCCGTCACGGTCGCGCGCGAATCCGCCAGCGCGGCCTTGAACGCCGCCGCATTGACTGTCTTCACCTTTTTGCCATGTTCACGGATCGCGGCGAGGCCGGCGCGGCGGACCACGTCTTCCAGATCAGCCCCCGTAAAGCGCTCGGTCTGCGCCGCGACGGCGGCCAGATCGACATCCTTGGCGAGCGGCATCTTCGCGGTGTGGATCTTGAGGATATGCTCGCGGCCTTTCGCATCGGGGGTGCCGACATAGACCAGCTCGTCGAGCCTGCCGGGGCGCAGCAACGCCGGATCGACCAGCGTCGGACGGTTGGTCGCGCCGATCAGCACCACCGATGACAGCTCCTCCATCCCGTCCATTTCGGCCAGAATGGTGTTGACCACCCGTGCAGTAACCTGCGGCTCGTTGCCGCTTGAGCCGCGCGCGGGGACCAGCGAATCGATTTCGTCGATAAAGATCACACACGGCGCCACCTGCCGTGCGCGGGCGAACAGCCGGGCGATTTGCTGCTCGCTTTCGCCATACCATTTGCTGAGCAGGTCAGAGCTCTTGATCGCGATGAAATTGGCCTCGCTTTCCTTAGCGACGGCCTTGGCCAGCAGAGTCTTGCCGGTGCCGGGCGGGCCATAGAGCAGGAAGCCCTTGGCCGGACGAATGCCAAGCCGGCGGAAGGCCTCGGGGTTCTTGAGCGGCAGCTCGATCCCTTCCTTGAGCAGCCGCTCGGCCTCATCGACCCCGCCGACATCGGCCCAGCCGATATTGGGGACCTGGACCATCACCTCGCGCATCGCGCTGGGCTGCACCCGCTTGAGCGCTTCAAGGAAGTCGCCGCGCGTCACCTCCAGGCTTTCGAGCACTTCGGCGGGGATCGTCCGCGCTTCGAGATCGAGCTGCGGCATGATCCTCCGCACCGCCTCGATCGCCGCCTCGCGCGCCAAGGCCGAGAGGTCTGCGCCGACAAAACCGTGCGTAGTCCGCGCCAGTTCGTCGAGATCGACTCCCTCGCCCAGCGGCATGCCGCGGGTGTGGATGCCCAATATCTCACGCCGTCCGCCCTCGTCGGGAACGCCAACCACGATCTCGCGGTCGAACCGGCCGGGGCGGCGCAGCGCTTCGTCGATCGCGTCGGGCCGGTTGGTGGCGGCGATCACCACCACATTGGCGCGGGCGTGGAGCCCGTCCATCAAGGTCAGCAACTGCGCGACCAGCCGCTTTTCCGCCTCGCCGCTGACATTGCCGCGCTTGGGGGCGATCGAGTCAATCTCATCGATGAAGATGATCGAAGGTGCGGCCTTGCCGGCTTCCTCGAACACTTCGCGCAGCTTCTTCTCACTCTCGCCATAGGCCGAGCCCATGATTTCGGGGCCGTTGATCGTGAAGAAAGTCGCCTCACTCTCGCTCGCCACGGCCTTGGCCAGCCGGGTCTTGCCGGTCCCCGGCGGGCCATGGAGCAGCACCCCCTTGGGCGGATCGACCCCCAGCCGGGTGAACAATTCGGGATAGCGCAGCGGCAGCTCGACCATTTCGCGCAATTGCCGGATCGTATCGCCCATTCCACCGACATCGTCGTAGTTGACCTCGCCGCGCGGCGCGGCGGCTTCTTCAAACTCAGCGCGCAGCTCAACCTCGGTGTTCTCGTCGATGTGGACCACGCCCTTGGGCACGGTCGAGACCACGGTCAGGCGGATTTGCGTCAGCGCGAAAGCCGGGGTGTTGAACATCCGCGCGACCTGCGGCGGCATGTTCTCCACCTTCTGCTGCCCGGTGGTGGCCACCACATCGCCCGCTACCAACGGCCGCTGGAAAAAGTTGCGCTTCAATGCCTCGCCGGGACCTTGCAGCCGCATTTCGCGCTGCGCCGGGGCGAAAACCACCCGGCTGGCGGGACGCGATTCGGCTTTGGCGACCTCGACATGATCGCCCGAGCCAACCTCGGCATTGGCGCGTTGCAGCCCATCGAGCCGGATTACCTCGAGCCCTTCGTCCTCGGCATAGGCCAGCACCGCGCGCGCCGCGGTGGCGCGCTTGCCAGTGATCGCAACGACATCACCCTCGGTGATCCCCAGCGCCGCGAGCGTCGCCTTGGGCATTCGCGCGATGCCTTGCCCGCTCTCTTCCTGACGCGCGGCGGCGACTTGCAGGCGAATGGTTTTGATAAGCGACTTTTCGGCTGAATCGGCCACGGGGCACTCCTGCTTGGCAGAACCGCGAAGCTAGGAACTGGTTGGCGGGATTGCAAATGCTGTAAGCTTTGGCGTGCTGCATGGCGGCAGCACTTCTGGGCGGAAGGCAAAAAAAGAGCCCGGTCGCGAACGACCGGGCCTTGGAAAGTTTTGGGAGAGGATGCCTGAAAGGCAGGCTCTATCTGGGACCACGCCGCTTTTTGTGCAAGTGCGAAAAGCGCATTTTTGGTTGCAAAGTTTGCAACCGCACTTGTGCTTGGCGATTTATCTCGCGTTTTCAGATGTTAGCGAGGCCGGCTCTACCGAGTATTCTCCATAACTGTCAGTCCACTCCCAATCGCTCGCTGCGATGCAGCGCGATTCCTCTGTGACTAATGCGCCAGCAGCAAGGCTGGTGCTGCCGGATTGCTCAGGAAATAGCGTGTCACCCCGCCGAACAGGAACTCGCGGGTGCGGCTGTGGCCGTAAGCGCCCATCACCAGCAGGCCTGCACCCAGCCGCGTGACTTCCTCCGCCAGAGTCTGCTCGATCGAATCGCCACGCAGCACCTCGTGAAGTTCGGCCGCGATCCCGTGGCGCGAGAGGTATTGCAGCGCTTCGGTCGAGGGGAATGCTGCGGGGAGATCGGCATGGACCGATATCACGTGCACCACACCGCAAGTGCGCAGCAATGGTGCGGCGCTGCGCAGGGCCACCGCCGATTGGTCACTGCCATCCCAGGCGATTGCCGCTACCTGCGGCGGATAGGCCAGGCCCTTGCCGGGTTGCAACGCCAGCACTGGGCAGCGTGCCTCCACCGCCAGGTCTCCGGCCCGCCCGCTGTCGCGCGAAACGATCGCCAGATCGGCAAGCCGGGCGGCTGCGGCCATGGCTTCGACCGGATCGACTTCGTAATGCACCACATCGTAGGGCACATCGTCGCGCGCCAGCCGTTCGTTGAAGGCTTCCACCAAGGCGTCATCGCGCTCCAGCGCATCGTCGAGCGCCTGCTGCGAAAGCATCGAGCCGCCATAGGGATCGACTGTGACGAACTGCGCCACCGGGGTATCGACCACCACAGTCACATGCCCCGAGTTTGCCCGCGCAATCGCCAGTGCGGTGTCGAGCCGGGCAGTCATCCCTGCATCGCGGCCTGCTTCAACCAGAATCGAACGCATGATCCATCTCCTTCCGCGTCCGAGTCTGCCGGCGAAGCGCGCCCGGCGCCATGATCTCGATCAATTCCGGTGGTTGCCCTGCGCGCGGCAATCGGTCACTGCACGGCGAACCATTCAGCGAAAGAACCCCATGAAACCGCACCGCTTCAAGGCCGTGATCTTTGATTTCGGCGGGGTAATCACCGCCTCGCCCTTCGAAGCCTTCAACCGGCTGGAGGAAGAGCGCGGCCTGCCGCGCGACTTCGTCCGCCAGGTCAACGCCGCCAATCCCGATGGCAACGCCTGGGCGAAGTTCGAGCGCGCCGAGATCGACGCGCGGAGCTTCGACGTGCTGTTCGAAGCCGAGGCCGAAGCGCTCGGCCACGCGCTGCCGGGCAGCGCTGTGCTGGCGGTGCTGGCCGGGGCGATCCGCCCCGCGATGGTCGCCGCGCTCGACCGGCTGGCAGTCGAAGGCTACCTGCTGGGCTGCATCACCAACAACGTGCCCACCGGCCACGGCGCCGGCATGGCCCGCAGCGGCGACCGGGGCGATGAATACGAACAGATCTTCGCCCGCTTCGCCCACACCATCGAAAGCTCCAAAGCCGGGGTCCGCAAGCCCGATCCGCGCATCTACGAGATGATGTGCGAAGCACTGGGCGTGGACGCAATCGACTGCGTCTACCTCGACGATCTGGGCATCAACTGCAAACCCGCCGCGACGCTCGGCATGCGCGCGATCAAGGTAGTGAGCGGCGAACAGGCGCTGGAAGAATTGGGGGCGGTGCTGGGATTGGAATTCTAGGCTTGAGCAACGCGAAAACGCAACCTCATGCTCAAGGAGAAGGACAACGGCGACCAAATGCCCTCAGTCTTATGCCAGAAATCGTTGCACTTCGCTACGCAGCCGCTCCAGCGATGTTACGTCTACTAATGGAGGCGTGTCTGCCATCCAAGACCACTGGATGATAATAGCGCAGAGACGGCCTGATGCCATTCCGATCTGGCTTTGCATCGGGCCTGAGTGACATTGAGCTGCAGATGCAATCTCGCGCGCAGCATCTTCGTTCGCCGCTTCTGCCACGAACATGAGCAGGGATTGGCCCGACTCCTTCGGATTGGGATCAGCGCATGGCGCGCCAGTGATGCTGACACAGCCCGTAAGGGAATTTATCAACGTCGAGACTTGAGAACCGTCATTGCATGCCAACCAAACGCTCGGCAAATCACATGCGACTTCAAGTGTGCCGATTTTGTAACCGCCGTTTTCGAGAGCCACAGCGCACGCAAAGGCGATAGCCGCGAGGTCGGCTTGCGGTGAAAAGCGCCGGTAGCCAGTTTGGAACAGGGCCGCGCCTGCGGGTGTAGAAACTTCTTTATAGCCGCATGCTTGCGCAAGATCGATCTTCGCATGCAAGTCTCGCAATAGCGCCTTCGCAGTCTCCGACTCGGCCAGACGCGCCGCTCTGTGCGCCATCAAATCAACCCGCATGTCTCGGCGTTGTCCTGCATAGCGAAGCTGCCAGTTGGCTACCAGTATATCGCGATAATCGATCCGTTCGAACGCGATCATTGCTAATGCATAGAAGGCTGTCTCGATCCGGCCCGCTCCGTCACCGCGCAGGGCCGCCAGCGCGCTGCGCCGTGCGAAAGTCAACAGCGAATAAAAGTCGTCCATCGAAAGGTCGTCGCGCAGTGTATTACGTTCCATCTCGCCAAGCCCCGCAAATTTCGTTGCAACCGCTTGGATTTCTTGGTCACGGTGCGAATCAACCCAGCGCCAAAGGCGGCATTCTTCATCCGAATAGCCTAGGCCCATCAGCGGTGATTGGCGGGTGCCTCGTGCCTGATCGTAGCGTTGTTGAGCCTCTGTCGCTCTTGCGAGTTGCGTGCCGATTTCAAAGGTATTTGAAGAAACTGGTGCGGACGCGGTGCCCAGCGGCGGTGAATATGTGGAGCAAAAAGTTCGGAGCCAATCCCTGAAGCGCATAATTAACGGTATCAGACGGGTGTCCGATTGCCACCCCCTTGCGCCCACTGCAACCGCAAACGCGTGGCTTGCACTTGCTGCGGGGTTGCGCTTCACCTAGCGACACAGCCCACGGATTTTGGGGATCGTAGCTATGAACAAGGTTTATCCCGACGCGGCAGCGGCGCTTGAAGGCTTGCTGCGCAACGATCTGCACATCGCTTGCGGCGGATTTGGCCTTTGCGGGATTCCCGAGCGTTTGCTCGATGCGGTGCGCGATAGCGGAGTTTCCGGGCTGACTTTCTATTCCAACAACGCCGGGATCGACAACGAAGGGATCGGCAAGCTGCTCCGCACGCGGCAGGTGAAGAAAATGGTCTCCAGCTATGTCGGCGAGAACAAGGAGTTCGAGCGGCAGTACCTTTCGGGCGAGCTGGAGGTGGAGTTCTGCCCGCAAGGCACGCTGGCCGAACGGATGCGCGCGGGCGGGGCGGGGATTCCGGGCTTCTACACCAAGACCGGGGTCGGCACGCTGGTGGCTGAGGGCAAAGAGACCAAAGTCTTCGACGGTGAGGAGTACGTCCTTGAGCGCGGGATCTTTGCCGACCTGTCGCTGGTCAAGGCGTGGAAGGCAGACGAGACCGGCAATGTCGTGTTCCGCAAGACCGCGCGCAATTTCAACCAGCCGGCCGCAACCTGCGGCAAGGTGTGCGTGGTTGAGGTGGAGGAGATCGTCCCCGTCGGTAGCCTCGATCCCGATGCGATCCACTTGCCCGGGGTCTACGTCCAACGGCTGATCGTCGGCGCACCCTATGACAAGAAAATCGAGTTCCGCACCGTGCGCGAGCGCGAGGCGGCTTGAGCAGTGCCCGGCCCTGGCTGTTGGCAGCGGCGTGGATGAGCATCGCCGCCAGCCTGTTGCATCTTGGCTGCATCATCGGCGGGCCTGACTGGTACCGCTTCTTTGGCGCGGGCGAGCAGTTGGCGCGTGCGGCGGAGCGCGGTTCACCGGTTCCGGCGATCATGACCGCCGTGATCGCGACAATTCTGGCCGTCTGGGCGGCTTATGCCCTTAGTGCCATTGGCATGATCCGACGATTGCCGTTAACCCGGACCGCGCTGATAGCGATCTCGGGGGTCTTGCTGATCCGCAGCGCGATGGCATTTTTCCCAGCGTTCTGGGCGCCGGAGAACAACACTTTCGCCTTCATCTTCTGGTCGTCGTTCGCGTGCCTGGTGATGGGCCTGTGCTTTGCTGTTGGCACTTGGAAGGCCTGGGAATCGCTTTCCGGGGCAACGCGCGGATGAAGCGGGTTCTGGCACTGCTCGGCCTGCTTCTGGCCACTAGCGGCTGTGCGGCTGCGGCGATTCCAGTGCTGGCAGGGGGAATGATCGCGCGCCAGCAGACCCGCGACGAGGGCGATGGCCCCGCGCCTCGGCCCAGCGCCAAGCCCAAAGTCTATCTCCCCGCCGAAGCCGCCCCGCCGCGCTTGCCCGCACCCGATGAAGCGGCAGCGGAGGCTGCGGCTCCAGCAGCGCAGCCCGTTGCGGCGCAGGTCGAATTGCCGCCCACGCCGCCAAGTGAAGGCGCTGAGCCCGCAGCCGCTCTGGCAGCTACGCCAGCTTTGGTCGCCACGCCCGGCGACTCACCCTTTGCCCAGTTCTCAACCTTCGCGGTTGCCGAAGCCAGAAAGGCGCTTGGTCCCGGCACGGCGCGACAATCGGCGCTGATCGATCCGGGGACGCTGATCGTTGGCCCAAAGACTTTGGCCTGCAAGACCCAGCCGCTCGCCGTCGCGATCGACCTCGATCCGGGCAGCGGGCTGTTCGATCTGAGCAACCCCCCGGCCGCCGCGCCCGGGCTGGCCGAGGCATTGGCGCAGATCCGTGCCGCTGGGGTGACGGTATTCTGGATTTCGGGCCTGCCGGTGAGCGAGGCCAACCGGATATACTCCGTGCTGCGCGCCGTGGGCCTGGACCTTGACGGAACCGACCGGGTGCTGCTGTCGCGCAAGGCCGACGAGCGCAAGCAGGCCCGCCGTCAGGCCGCCGCGCGCGACTGGTGCTTCATTGCGCTGGCGGGCGATCGGCTCGGCGATTTCGAAGAAGCCATCGATTACCTCAAAGACCCCGACGGACCGACCATGCGCGCGATGGACCCGCTGCGCGGCTCTGGCTGGTTCGTCACCCCCAACCCGATCGACTGACCCAGGAAAGACCCCGCCATGACCACCCACGATGGACTCACCAAAGGCTGGACCCGCGACCAGATGGCCGCCCGCGCCGCGCAGGAGCTGCGCGATGGCTATTACGTCAATCTGGGCATCGGCATCCCGACGCTGGTGGCGAACCATGTGCCCGCAGAGATGACGGTGACGCTGCAATCCGAAAACGGCATGCTGGGCATCGGCCCGTTCCCTTATGACGACGAAGTCGATCCCGATCTGATCAATGCCGGCAAGCAGACGATCAGCGAGCTGCCGCATTCGGCCTATTTCGACTCTGCGCAGAGCTTCGCGATGATTCGCGGCGGGCATATCGATCTGACCGTGCTGGGCGCGATGGAAGTCGCCGAAAACGGCGACATCGCCAACTGGATGGTCCCCGGCAAGATGATCAAGGGGATGGGCGGCGCGATGGACCTGGTTGCCGGGGTCAAGAAGATCATCGTGGTGATGGAACATGTCGCCAAGGACGGCAGCCCCAAGTTCATCCCCGCCTGCTCCCTGCCGCTGACTGGCAAGAACGTGGTCGACATGGTGATTACCGACCTTGCGGTCTTCGTCCGTCCGGACCACAACAGCCCCTTCAAGCTGATCGAACTGGCCCCCGGCGTTAGCGCCGAGGACGTCGCGGCCAAAACGACGGCACATTACGGAAGCTAATATTTTGGCAGATCGCTGGCGCCTCCGTTTGGACAACTTCCGCAACGCGGAATCGCTGCTGCGCGACGGGGTCGAGCGCCTGCGGGAGGGCAGTCTCGACGAGCTAAGCCAAGCTGGGCTGATTCAGCGGTTTGAATTCACCTGGGAGCTAGCTTGGAAAACCTTGCGCGACTTCATGTTCGCCAGCGGCCAGGAAATCGATGTCCCGTCGCCAATCAATGTCATTCGGACCGCCTTCGCCCTCAATCTGATCTCAGCGCCGGACGAATGGATCGAGGCAATGCGCTTGCGAAATGCCTTATCGCATGAGTACGATGCATCGCGCGCAACCGCCGCGCTGGATACGATCGCATCGCGCTATGCGCCGTTGTTTGCGACTTTGGTGAAAAGGCTAGATGATGAAGCCGAGCGCGACGATCCAGCTTGACGAAAAGTACAAGCGAATCGTTGCCGGCGTCTTGGCTGGAGCGGCTGGCCGGATCGGATCCGTCAAAGTCTATGGCTCGCGTGCCACCGGTCGTGCGCGCCCCTCATCCGATCTTGATCTGGTGATCTTTCCACCCGTTTCCAGCGCGGATCTCGGTGAGCTGGCGCTTGCCTTCGAAGACAGCGATTTGCCAATCTTTGTGGATGTGATTGCTTGGCAAGCCATTACCAACCCTGCCCTTCGCGCTGAGATAGAGCGCGATGCGGTGCCGTTCAGTGAGTTCAGCGAGGAGTAAAGCCATGACCATCCGCGTCCACCACCTGCGTATTTCGCGTTCGACCCGGATCATCTGGCTGATGGAGGAGCTGGGCCTGCCCTATGAGCTGGTCGAGCACGTGCGCGGTGCTGATTTCCGTTCGCCGCCGTCGCTTTATGAGGCGCATCCGCTGGGCAAGGCGCCAGCCGTCGAAGTTGACGGGCGGACCATGGTCGAAAGCTCGGCGATCATCGAATATATCGTCGATCGGCACGGCGGCGGGAAATTGCTCCCGCCCGAGAACGCCCGCGCCGAATACCTCGAATGGCTGCATTTCGCCGAAGGCACGCTGGGCATGCCTGTGCTGATGCGGCTGCTCGGCCCGCGCTGGGGCATGCCGGAAATGGCGCTCGGCTTCATGGATGCCGAAATCAAGAAACAGCTCGACTGGATCGACAGCCAGCTGGAAGGCAAGGAGTTCCTCTGCGGTGACACTTTCACCGGGGCGGACATCAACCTCGAATATCTGCTCGAACATTGCGAAACGCTGGGCCAGATCGCCAGCCGCCCCAACCTGGCGCTCTATTACGCCGCGCTCAAGGCGCGTCCGGCCTATGCCAAAGCGATCGAGCTGGGCGGGCCGGTGGTGATCGGGGGATGAACAACCGCGTTTGCCAGCTGACCGGGGCGGACTTTCCGCTGTTCGCCTTCAGCCACTGCCGCGATGTAGTGGTGGCGGTGAGCAAGGCCGGCGGGTTCGGCGTGTTGGGCGCAACCCGCTTTACCCCGGACCAGCTGGAGGAAGAGCTCGCCTGGATCGACGCGCACATCGATGGCGCGCCCTATGGCGTTGATGTGCTGGTTCCCGAAACGGTCGATCCGCGCGTTGCCGAATTTGCCGACAACGCCCAGCGCGCCGCGGCGATTTCCGATGAACACCGCCGCTTCACCGCCGATCTGCTCGGCCAATACGGGATCACTGTGCCGCCCGAAGAAGTGGTGCGCTATCATGGCCGCGCCGGGATCACCCCGGAAAACGGCTATGCCCAGATGGAAGTGGCCTTCCGCCACCCGATCCGGCTGATCGCCAATGCACTGGGCATCGCGCCGCCCGCAATGATCGCTGCAGGCAAGCAGCGCGGCATTCCGGTTGCGGCGCTGGTTGGGGCCAAGGAGCATGCGCTGCGGCAGGCCGAAGCCGGGGTCGATATCATCGTCGCCCAGGGCGGCGAGGCCGGCGGACACTGCGGCGAAGTGGCGACGCTGGTGCTGGTCCCCGAAGTCGTCCGCGCACTCAAGGCGAGCGGGCAGGACGTGCCGGTGCTCGCCGCGGGCGGGATCATGACCGGGGCGCAGATGGCCGCGATGATGGCGGCCGGGGCCGAAGGGGCGTGGTGCGGATCGGTCTGGCTGGCCACGCCCGAGGCCGAGACCAGCCCGGCTTTCCGCGCCAAGGTGATCGCCGCGCGCAGCCGCGACACGGTCCGTTCGAAAAGCCGCACTGGCAAGCCCGCGCGCCAGCTGCGCACCGGCTGGCACGAGGCCTGGGATGCCGCCGATGGCCCCGGTACACTGCCGATGCCGCTGATGGGCATGGTCTCCGAGCCCAGTTTCGCGCAGATCGAGAAAGCCGTGGTCAATGGCAATGAGGCGGCGCGCGATCTGGTTTCCTATTTCGTCGGCCAAGGCGTAGGATTGATCGAAGCCGAGCGTTCGAGCCGCCAGGTGGTGCAGGACTTTCGCGAGGAATTCGCCGCTGCCGTGCTCAGCCTGACCGCGATGCTGGAGTAGGACTGATGATTGCCGCCTTTCGGGAACGCTACCTCGATGTGCTGGCCTCGGTCTACATCTACAATGAGCATCGCGGCTATACCTCGCTTGACCGCGTACTCGAGGCAGTGCGCGCGCGCTGTGCCGACGATGCGGGGTTCATCGCCGAAGTGGTCAAGCACCGCGCAGATGAGCGCAAACACTACCTGATGTTCAAGCGCTGGTTCGAGCGGCAAGGGCGGATGCCGCTGACGATGGATCGCGGTGCCGGGCATATCGACCGGTTCATCCAGTGGGTGTTCGGCTGCACCATAGAGGAGCTTGATACCCAGGCGATCATCGCCGATCCGGCTGAATTTGAGCAACTTTGCCGGGTGATCATGCTGACCGAGCAGCGGGGCCTCGCGCAGGTCAAGGTGCTGCTGCGGAACCGCTTTGTCAGCTCCGATCCGGTGATGACCAAAATCTTCGAGATCGTCCACAAGGATGAACCCGACCACTTCCTGCCTTACCAGCACTGGCTCGAACGCCACGGAAAGGCGACCGCGAAATGGAACGAGCGCGCCGCCGATTGGTGCATTCACAAGGTGCTGATGCTGGTGAAATTGCCCGCGGTATTCCTGGACCGGAGGACGCCAAGACTTGCCAGATGGCCGGATGAGGATGCGGCGGTTTACGCGCAATAGCCGGGCGGCTAGTCCTGCGAAATGACCTATACCCTGATCACCGCCAACCGGAACTACTCAAGCTGGAGCCTGCGCCCCTGGGTGCTGATGAAGGCCTTGATCATCCCCTTCAACAGTCGGTTTGAGCCCTTCACCAAGCCGGACAATTTTGACGAGTTCCGCAAGTTCTCCCCCACCGGCCAGGTTCCGGTACTGATCGACGGAGCGCGGGTGATTCCGGATTCGCTTGGCATCACGCTCTACCTCGCCGAGCGCCATCCCGGCGTCTGGCCGGAGCACGAAGAGGCCCGTATCTTCGCCCAGGGCGCAGTGGCGGAAATGCACGGTGGGTTCGGGCACCTGAGGAACGATTGCACGATGAACGTCGGGGTGCGGGTTACCCCCAAGCCGATGTCTGAGGGCCTGAAACGCAATGTCGAGCGGGTTCGCGAGATTTTCGAGACCGGCCTTACGCGGTTCGGCGGACCGTGGTTGGCGGGGGAAGAATTCTCAGCCGTCGACGCGTTCTACGCGCCGGTCGCCTTCCGCATCCGCACTTACGGACTGGATGTCGGCAAGGGCCAGGCCTGGGTCGATCACATCCTCACCCATCCAGCCATGCTGGAATGGGAAGCCGAGGCGCTAGCCGAGGAGTGGCGCGAGGTCAGTCATGAGGAGGAGCTGGCGGCGGCGGGAGTGATTACGGCGGATTATCGCCAGTAGCATCCTCCCCTTCAGGGGAGGGGGACCAGCGCAGCTGGTGGAGAGGCTCGCGCGAGTACTCCTAAGCGCGAGTGATCTCGCGGCAGCCGGTCGGCGTTGCATGTTCCGACGAAGTCGGGAGTACTTGCACCAGCCCCTCCCCCACTTCGTGGGTCCCCTCCCCTAAAGGGCGAGGATGGTTGAACTCACCCCAAAGCCGCCTTCAGATCCTCCACCAGATCGGTCCGCTCCCACGGGAAGCTGTCGCCTTCGGCCTTGCGGCCGAAGTGGCCGTAGGCGGCGGTCTGCCGGTAGATCGGCTTGTTGAGGCCGAGGTGCGTGCGGATCGACCGCGGGGTCAGGCCGCCGAGCTTGGCGATGCCCATGATCGCGGCCTCGATCTTGTCATCGCCGACCGTCCCCGTCTCATGCGTATCGACATAGAGCGAAAGCGGCTTCGAGACGCCGATCGCATAGGCCAGCTGGATCGTGCAGCGCGTAGCGAGACCGGCCGCGACGATGTTCTTGGCGAGATAGCGGCTGATATAGGCGGCTGAGCGATCCACTTTCGTGGGGTCCTTGCCGCTGAAAGCACCGCCGCCGTGCGGGGCCGCGCCGCCGTAGGTATCGACGATGATCTTGCGGCCGGTCAGGCCCGCGTCGCCATCGGGTCCGCCGATTTCGAAGCTGCCGGTCGGGTTGATGTGATACTCGGTCTCGCGCAGCAGCACGGGCGGGATGATGTCGGCCACCACGCGCTTCACATAGGCGTGCAGCTGGGCTTCCTTGTCGCCCTCGTCATAGCCCTTGGCGTGCTGGGTGCTGACCACCACCGCCGTCGCGGCAACCGGCAGGCTGCCCTCATAGCGCAGCGTGACCTGGCTTTTGGCGTCAGGCTCAAGAAACGGGGCCGCGCCGGAATGGCGGTCGGCCGCCATCCGCTCGAGAATCTTGTGGCTGTAATAGAGCGTTGCCGGCATCAGATCCGGCGTTTCGTCGGTGGCATAGCCGAACATGATCCCCTGATCGCCTGCGCCTTCATCCTTGTTCGATCCGGCATCGACGCCCTGCGCGATGTGCGCGGACTGCGGATGGAGATTGTTTTCGAAGCGCAGCGTTTCCCAGTGGAACCCGTCCTGCTCGTAACCGATCGCCTTCACCGTGGCGCGGACAGTGGCCTCGACCTCTTCCTTGACGCCTTCGGCCCAGTTGCCGTCGGTATCCATGATGCCTTTGCCGCGGATCTCGCCCGCGAGGACCACCAATTGCGTCGTGCAGAGGGTTTCGCAGGCGATCCGTGCTTCGGGGTCCTTGCCGAGAAACAGATCGACAATCGCGTCGCTGATCTGATCGGCAACCTTGTCCGGGTGGCCTTCGGAGACCGATTCGGAGGTGAAGAGGTAATCGCTGCGCATCTGGCTACACCATATAAAGAAAGCTTTATGTCTACTCGCGCCTGTAACCGGGGCGATGGTTCAAGGCAACACGCGCAGCAGCAATTAGTGCGATCGCCCAGATGAGCGACACGACATTTCCAAATTGCGCAAATAGCGTAGGTGCATGGGCAGGTGGAATGACGCCATCGATCCGCCCAGCGACATGGCGCGGTATGTGGCTGCGGACGATCCCATCGGCATCGATCACCGCCGAGATCCCGGTGGTGGTCGCGCGCAGCACCGGCAGGCCTTCCTCGATCGCGCGCAGCCGGGCTTGGGCGTGGACCTGCGGCGGGCCCCAAGCCCCGAACCAGCCATCGTTCGAAGGCGCGAAGATGAAGTCCGGGCGATTGGCGCGGTCGATCACCTGCCCCGAAAAGATGATCTCATAGCAAATCTGTACGCCGACTTTGCCGTGTCGCCCGAGATCAAGGGTGCGCGGTCCCGGTCCGGGCCAAAAATCGAGAGCACCAGGCACCAACCGCGACAGGCCGAGCGGTTCGGCCAGCCAGCGCAGCGGCAGGTACTCGCCGCCGGGGACGAGGTGCGCTTTGGCATAAGAACCTATAATCTGCCCCCGAGGGTCTTGATCCAATCCGCCAATATCTAGAGCGGTGACAACATTGCGCGCCGCAATCGCTCGCCCGCCACGAATTTCAAGGTCGCTAGTGCCAGTTAGCAATGTCGTTTGCGTTCCCGCCGCCCAAGCTAACCGTTCTCGCGCCAAGGCCGGGTCGCCCATATAGGTCCAGCCGTAAAACTCCTGCGGATAGCCATCGCGCAGGTAATCGGGTGTGGCGGATTCAGGCCAGAGCAAGAGGCGCTCTTCACCTGGCACTGTCTCCCGGCTGAGCCGCGCGAGCTTGGCGAACTGGTCTTCGAAGGTGGCGGGATCGTTGAGAATTTCCTGCCGGATATCGGGCTGGACCAGCGTGAAGCGCTCGCCTCCGGCCGGATCGGTAAAGCGAATTGCACCGGGCTGGAGCATCAGCAACCACGGCAGCAGCACCAGCCCCGCGCCGCGCCATGTGGCGCGATGGCCGCGCAGCGCCAGCCACCAGCCGCCCGCGAGCAGCACCGCCAGCCCTGACAGCGCGTAGGTCCCCAGCCAGCCGGCCGAAGCGGCCAGCGCCGGCCACTGGCCCGAACCGAGCAGCGTCACCCCCAACGGGTTCCACGCAAAGCCGGTGAAGACCCAGCTGCGCAGCCACTCGGCGATGATCCATGCGCCCGCGAAGGCCAGCACCAGCGCCAGCGGCTTCGCCCGCGCGAACCACGCCGCTGCGCTCGCCAGCGCGGGATAGATCGCCAGAAAGGCCGCCAGTCCGACCACGGCGACCCAGCCGAGCCAGGCCGGCATATTCGCCTGATAGGTGAAGGCCGTGGCGATCCAGTTGAGCGAGAGCGCGAAGTGCCCAAGCCCGAAACACCAGCCGATCGCTGCGGCGCGCTTCCAGCTAACGGTGCGAGCGATGAGTGCGGTAAGACCGGCGATTGCGAGCAGTGTCAGCGGCCACATCGCGAGTGGCTGGAAGCCGAGCGCGGAGAGTAGTCCCAGCCCCAGAGCCGTCCACCGGGGGCGGGTGGCAGCGGTTTCGAGCAAGGCGCGACGCTTGGTCACGGAAATGACCTAAACCAAAGACCGCAATCTCCCATCCCGTTCGTCCTGAGGAGCCTGTAGGACTGAGCCCCGAGCGAAGCGAAGGGTCGAAGGCCGGAGGGCGTCTCGAAGGACGCTGGCGCGGCGGTGCTTCGGGACGGGGGCCTTCGATGCTTCGACAAGCTCAGCACTCCGTCCCCCTCCTCAGCACGAACGGGCCTGGTAGGATTGTTTGATTGGACGCGCCGCGCTCAATCCTGCTCGGCCGGAGCGGCATCGACCACCTTGCGGGGGCGGCCGCGCGGCTTTTTGACCGGTGCTTCAGCCTCAGCCGGGGCCTCTTCGGCCGCAATGGCAATCGCCGGAGGCAGTATCGATGCGTCGAAGGCCGGGGCCGGTTCATCCTCACGCGCGGCCGAACGATCATCGCGGCGCGGCGCGCGGCGCGGGCGCAATCCCCGGCCCGCGGGATTGTCGCGGACGAAGGGGTTCTCGGCAGGCTCAAACTCGCTGCGCGGTGCTTCATCTTCGCGGTTGTCGCGCGGAGCCTCTTCCGCTTCCAGATCGACCCGATCCTCCTGAGCCGATCGCTGGAAACGCGGCCGATCGTCGCGGGACCGGTCCTCACGTTGGCGATCGTCACGGGGCCGGTCGTCACGTTGACGGTCTTCACGGGGACGGTCTTCGCGGTCGCGGCGCTGGTAAACCGGCTGATCAAAAGTCGGAAAATCGCTGTCAGCGGTGAATTCGCTGGCTTCCTCGCCCTCCTCGGCGCCGCCTTCCCAGCGTTCATCGCGGCGCGCGCGCTGCTCTTCCTGCCGCTGGCGCTGATCGGCCAGCACGCGGAAATAGTGATCGGCGAATTGCAGGTAGTATTCGGCCTGCACCCGGTCGCCGTTCATGTGCGCATCCTGCGCGAGCTTGCGGTACTTCTCCAGCAGCTGCGGCGCATTGCCGCGCGCCCGGCTGTCGATCCGGTTGAGCTGCTGACCTCCGCCGCCGCCCTGCCGATTGTTGTTGCCACGACCGCGCCGACGGTTGTTGTTGTTCCGGCTATTGTTGATATTCAAGGGTTTAACGTCCCTGTTAGAGCGGTGCGGCCGATAATCCGGCGGCGTTCCGCACGATCAAACGCCGCTGCCGCGCCTGTGCGGTAAGCGGCCCCGCCATCTGCCTGACCCGGCGGCTTTCCGCACCGCCACAATCGCAAATGTTGGAGTGAGCCGACGGGACGCGGGAGGCGTGCCAGCGCTGGCCTGTTCCTGCGTCTAGGCGCTGGCCGCCGGATTGCCAAGCGGAATTTGCTTGGGCCGATCCTACTCAGGCATCAGCTCAAGCACGAGCTCAAGGACTCTGGGCCGACCACCGAGATCGCGGTGCAGCCGCGCGGTCAGCCCGCTGGCGGCGGCAATCGCGGTGACGGCATCGGCCTGGCTCGCGCCGATTTCGACCAGCGCCGCCCCGCCCGGAGTCAGCAAGGCAGGCAGCTGCGGGATCAGCACGCGATAGTCATCCAGCCCATCAGGCCCCGCGAACAGCGCTTCGGCCGGTTCGTGTGCGCGCACGGTGGGGTCGAGCGGTGCATCATCCTCGACATAGGGCGGATTGACGAGGATGAGGTCGAACTGCCCCAGCCCATCGGCCCAGCCCGGCGCGTGCCAATCGGCCTCGACAAACCGCGTGCGGCCATTGAGCCCCAGCCGCGCGGCATTGCCCGCGGCGATTGCAAGGGCTGCCGGCGAGCGATCGATCCCGACCCCTTCGGCCTGCGTCAGATCGTTGAGGACCGCGATCAGCAATGCGCCCGAGCCGGTGCCGCAATCGAGCACGCGGCGTGCCTTGGGCCGGGCCGCCAGCGCCGCTTCGACCAAGGTCTCGCTATCGCCGCGCGGAATCAACACGGCAGGAGAGACTTGAAACGGCAGGCCGAAGAATTCCTGATAGCCGCGGATATAGGCCACCGGCTCATGCGCGGCGCGGCGTGCGACCAGTGCAGCGAAAGCTGCGGGCGCGGGATCGCCCATCCGCCGCAGGAACAACTCGGAGCGGGTGACCTTGAGCGCTTCGGCCATCAGCAGCTCGGCATCGAGCCGGGCTGTGTCGGTCTTGTCGCCAAGGAGCTGGGTCGCGGCGCGGATCGCCTCGGCGACGGTTCGGGCTTCAGATAGCGGCAAGACAAACCCCGTTCGCATCGAGCGAAGTCGAGATGCAGTGCGCCGGTGTCTCGACTTCGCTCGACACGAACGGATCGGGATGGATTATCATTCCCCCAAAGCCGCCAGCCGCTTGGCCTGATCCTCGGCGGTCAGCGCATCGATCAGTTCGCCCAGGGCGGTGCCTTCGAGCACTTCGGGCAGGCGGTGCAGCGTCAGGTTGATCCGGTGATCGGTGACGCGGCCTTGCGGGAAGTTGTAAGTGCGGATGCGTTCGGAGCGATCCCCGCTGCCGACCATGGCCTTGCGCGCCTCGGCCTCGGCCCCGTGGGCTTCGGCGCGTTTGAGGTCGTAAAGCCGCGTGCGCAGCACCTGCATCGCCTTGTCCTTGTTCTTGTGCTGGCTGCGCTGGTCCTGCTGGATCACTACCAGCCCGGTCGGCAGGTGAGTGAGCCGCACCGCCGAATCGGTGGTGTTGACGTGCTGGCCGCCCGCGCCCGAAGCCCGATAGATATCGATCTTGATCTCGTTCGGATCGAGCTGGACATCGACCTCGTCCGGCTCTGGCAGCACCGCGACGGTCGCGGCGGAGGTATGGATGCGCCCGCCGCTTTCGGTTACCGGCACGCGCTGCACCCGGTGGACCCCGCTTTCGTACTTCAATTTGGCAAAGACCCCGGTGCCGACGATGTTCGCCACCGCTTCCTTGAACCCGCCGATGTCGCTGGCATTGGCGCTGACCAGCTCGAACCGCCAGCCCTGCTCGGCGGCGAAGCGCTCGTACATCCGCAGCAGGTCCGCGGCGAACAGCGCCGCCTCGTCGCCGCCCGTGCCGGCGCGCACCTCGAGCATCGCGGGCCGCGCATCGGCGGAGTCCCTGGGCAGCATCGCCACGGCGAGGCGGTGCTCGGCCTCGGGCAGCTCGGCCCTGATCCGCACGAGCTCCTCCTCCGCCAGCTCGCGCATTTCGGGATCGTCGAGCTTGGCCAATTCCGCCTGTTCGGCGCGCATCGCGGCGACTTCGGCCGCGACCTTGGCCACCGGTTCGAGCTCGGCAAAATCGCGCGAGGCGGCGACGAAGTCCTTGCCCTCAAGCGTGCCGGACGCCAACCGCGCCTCGAGTTCAGCGAAGCGGCTGGCGATCTGGGCGAGACGGGCGTCTGAGATGCTCACTTCCGTCTTGCCAAGTGGATTGAGCGCGGAAACTCCGGGTTCGGATCCGTAATTTCGAATCTATCTGACAACGCCGCTTTAATGCGGGCCCGGATGGGCTCAGGACTCAGCTCGTTCACATTGATGTCGCGAATGAGCAGAACACCAACTTCGGAAGCAACGTCGGCCGTGCCAACGTCCAGAAGGCGCGGAATCTGCGCCTTTTTGGCTTTCTCAAATCGAGTCTTTGGCGAACCGCGATAGGCAAGTTCGACGCCAATCTCAGCCCTACGAAGTAAGTAGTACACTTCCAGCGCAAGTGACTCTGCCAATTCACCGCGTGGGATGATGGCGATCTCGGCAGCAGGTTCTGAAGGTGCCCTCTCCCCCACCAACATCGCCAGCCGCTCGATCCCCGCCGCCCAGCCGACCGCCGGGGTATGCACCCCGCCGAGCGACTCCATCAGCCCATCATAACGCCCGCCGCCGAGCACCGTTCCCTGTGCGCCCAGCCGATCGGTGACGAATTCAAAGGCGGTGTGGCGGTAGTAGTCGAGGCCGCGCACCAACGCCGGGGCGCGGGTCCATTGCACGCCTGCCGCGTCCAGTCCCTTCTGAACTTGCTCGAAAAACTCCCCGGTCGCCTTCGAAAAGAAGGCATCGATCTTGGGTGCGTCAGCCACCAGCGCTTGATCGTTTGGGTCCTTGCTATCGAGAATGCGAAGCGGATTGACCGCCATCCTTTGATAGCTGGTTTCCGAGAGCGCATCTCGGTGCTTGTTGAAGTAGCTTATCAGCGCCTCGCGCCAGAATACTCTGGTTGGAGTGTCGCCCAGCGTGTTGAGCATCAGGGTGACCCCATCCGCGATCCCCAGCTCCTTCAAAAGCTGATCCGCCATCACCAGCAGCTCGACATCGGCCTGTGGTTCGCCCGCGCCGATGATTTCGGCGTCGAGTTGGTGGAACTGGCGGTAGCGGCCCTTTTGCGGGCGCTCGTAACGGAACAGCGGCCCGTGGGTGGCGAGCTTTACGGGGGCGTGCTGCTGCCAGCCGTTGGTGAGGAAGGCGCGGCAGATTCCGGCGGTGAATTCGGGCCGCAGCGTGAGCGAATCCCCGCCGCGATCCTCAAAGCTGTACATCTCTTTCGAGACGACATCGGTGGTTTCGCCGATCGAGCGGCTGAACACCTCGGTCTTCTCAAACACCGGCATTTCGACCCGGCGAAAGCGGTAGAGCTTGCGCACGCGCTCAAAGGTTTCGACCACATACGCGAAAGCCTCGGCCTCGGCGCCGAAAATGTCCTGGGTCCCACGGATCGCTTGCGGTGTGTTCATGATGCGCGCGCTTAGCCCCGGATTGGCGCAACGGAAAGCCCCTCCCCGGCGGGAAGGGGCATGTCTTCGTGTGAACAACCTAAGTCGACCAACGCCGTTGCACTCTGCCAGCGTTCCCGGCAGAACCCGCGCCCATGAAGATCGCAACAGGGTTGTTCCTTTCCGCCGTGGCGCTGACGCTGACCGTCCCCGCCGCTTCCGCCAATCTTTCCGCGCCTACCGCGGTGCCGCTCAGCCGCAATGTGCCCGATGCGGTGGATACGCCCTATCCCGGCGGCGCGATGACGCTGGATATCGATGCGACCGATATTCAGCGCGGGGCCTATCGCGTTACCCAGACGATCCCGGTCAAGCCGGGGACGACCAAGCTCACCCTGCTGTTCCCACAATGGCTGCCCGGCAACCACGGACCGCGCGGACCGATGGCCGAGCTGGTCGATTTGCAGTTCTTCGGCGGCACCCAGAAACTGACCTGGAAGCGCGATCCGGTGGAAGTCTATGCCTTCCACGTCGATGTGCCCGCCGGGACCAAGGCGGTGACCGCGCGGTTCATCCACACCAGCCCGCTGCAACCCGCCGAAGGCCGGATCACCATGACGCAGGAGATGCTCAACCTGCAGTGGGAGAAGATGAGCCTCTATCCCGCCGGGCATTACGTGCGGCGGATCCGCGTCATCCCCAGCGTGACCTTTCCGCAGGGCTGGACCGCCGCCGCCGCGCTCGATGGCGTGAAGCAGAACGGCAGCCGCTATACCTGGGGCGAAACCAGCTACGAGGTTCTGGTTGATTCGCCGATTTTTGCGGGCAAGTTCTTCCGCAAGTGGGATCTCGGGCAGAATGTCACGCTCAACGTCGTGGCTGACAAGCCCGAGCAACTGGAAGCCAAGCCCGAGCATATCGGGCTTTACCGCAACCTCGTCACCGAGGCGCGGATCGCCTTCGGGGCGAACCATTTCGACCGCTACGAATTCCTGCTCGCGCTGACCGACCGGATGGGGGGCATAGGCCTGGAGCATCACCGCTCGAGCGAGAACCAACTTGAACCCACGGCCTTCACCGAATGGGACAAGTGGGATTGGGACCGCAACCTGCTGCCGCACGAATATGCGCATTCCTGGTCGGGCAAATACC